>QWQL01000207.1 GCA_003670825.1 Planctomycetota bacterium | reverse complement strand
GGCCGCCCGGGTAGGCCACCACGTCAAACGTGCCGTTGCCCAGCGCGATCACTCGCGCCGCGACCGGCGTCGGCTGGCCGTTCACGTCGACGCTGCCGGCGTACTCGCCCTGAATGGCATAGTCGCGGTCAACCTTCGCGAGATCAGTGTAGACGGGGTGTTTGTTGTCGGCGGCACGCGCTGACTCACGATGAAGCGCCGATGCGCCGGCGGCCATCGCGGCGCCGATCAGCATGGCCGACACGTGACCGTGAGCATGGCGTGGCGAGGAGAATCGCAGAAAGACCGGGATCATGGGAAACTCCAGGAGGGGATCGCGAACAGTGAAGGGGATTGTGGAGCGACTGGCAGACAACAGCGCCGGCGACCGCGTAGACGACTCAGGCGATGATCTCGCGGATCGGATGGCCGTGGACGTCGGTGAGGCGGTAGTCGCGGCCGCCGGAGCGGTAGGTTAGCTCCTCGTGGTCGACGCCGAGGAGATGCAGCACCGTGGCCCAAAGGTCGTAGACGGTGCAGATGTTTTCCACGGCGTGATAGCCGAACTCATCGGTGGCCCCGTGGATCGTGCCCGCCTTCACGCCGCCGCCGGCCAGCCAGACGCTAAACCCGTATGGGTTGTGGTCGCGGCCGTCGGCTCCCTGAGAGAACGGCGTCCGCCCGAACTCGCCGGCCCAGACCACCAGCGTCGAATCGAGCATCCCCCGAGCCCGGAGGTCGGCGATCAGCGCTGCGATTGGCTGATCGACCTGCTCCGCCATCGCGGCGTGGCCCTTGTGAAGCCCGCCGTGCTGGTCCCACGGGTTGGCGGATCCCCCGCCGGTGTCGCCCAGGCAGGAGAGCTCGACGAACCGCACGCCCTGCTCCACCAATCGTCGTGCCAGTAGGCACTGACGGCCGTAGTTGGCCGTGCCGGGCGACTTCGAGTCGAGGCCATATGCCGATTTCGTGGCCGCGGTCTCGCCTGAGATGTCGCAGAGCGCCGGCACCTCCGCCTGCATGCGGAAGGCGGTTTCGGAATTGTGAATCGCCGCTTCGATCGTGGCGTCGCGGTCGGCCTCTGACAGAAAATCGCGGTCGAAGCCGGCCACGAAGTCGAGCCGCCGCCGCTGGGCGTCACCGGCGCCGCGCGGGCGGATGTTGGCGATCGCCTCGGGGGCGTCGGCCTTGAGGATCGAGGCCTGGTGCTGGCCGGGCAGGAAGGCGTTGCTGTACATCCCCACGCCACCGTGCGGCGGCTCGGCCTTGCCGCTTTGGAGCACGACGAAGCCGGGCATGTCGGCATTCTCGCTACCCAGGCCGTAGGAGGCCCACGCCCCGGCGCTCGGGAAGCCCAGGAAGGGAAACCCGGTGTGCATGACGTAGTTGCCCTGCGCGTGCTCGTTGACGGTGGTGGTCATGGAACGCACGATCGCCAGTTCGTCGACAACGCCACCGATGCGCGGAAACATCGTGCTCACCGGGATGCCGCTCTCCCCCCACGGCCGAAACTCGAAGGGGCTGGCCATGATGTTGCCGTTGTTGTTGAACTGCGTCCGCTCCACCTTCATCGGCATCGGCTTACCGTTGTCGGCTGCCAGCCGCGGCTTGGGGTCGAACGAATCGACGTGCGACACGCCCCCCGACATGAAGCAGAAGATCACGTTTTTCGCTGTGGCGAGATGATGGGTCCGACGCAGGGCCGCGCCGGCGGGCAGGAGCGGGCCCTCGATGGCGGCCGCGGCACGGCTCGGCCGCCCCAGCAGGGCCGCCAGCGCCACGCCGCCAAACCCCGTCGAACACGTTTCGAGCAGCTGTCGGCGGGAGATGCCTCGCGCGGTGATCCCGGCGGGATCTTTCGCCATCTGTCGGTGTATGAATCGCGACATCGCTCGTTTCGGGAACAACCCGCCTCCGTAATCCACCCGCTACCGCAGGTAGATGAACTCCTTGAACAGAAAGATCGCCCGGCCTACGTCCGTCCAGCCTGCCAGCCGCGGATCGGAGAGCGCTGGCTCACCCGTCGAATCGGTCACCGCCGCCGCCTCGTCGCGCCGCTTCTGGAGCTGCGCTCGCCACTCCTCCACCCGCTGCTGGTCGGCGGGTGCGAGGCTGCCGAGAAGTTCGTCGTCGGAAACGGTCTCGGCGATGGTGCCGAGGTAGTGGGCACGGACACTCTGCTCGTCGAGCGGCTGGTCGTAGAGCGCGGCCGAAAGAATCACGCCCGACAGCATGCGGCCGGGCATCGCGGGCAGGTGACGCGCGCCGAACAACACCTCGCTCTGCCCCGCGACAAACTCCATGGGGGCGCGGGCGTTGGCCACGTAGGCCGTGCCGTAGGGTTCGCCATTGCGGTAGCTGCGGATCGTGCCGTCGGCGTGGTAGGCCACGGCCAGGTGCACAGGCCGTGCCGCTTCCTTCTCGGGCGATCCGCCGAACGGTTTCGTGCGCAGGAACTGGTCGCTACCCGCCAGCCACTCGCCTGGCGTCTGCTCGGCGTAGACGAGCGCGTCGAACGTCGCGCCACCGCCAGTTTGGATCGACATCACGCCGCCCCCGCGCTGGTCGAGAGCCGCGAGCCTCACCCAGGCGACGAGCGTCTTCTCGCGGAGCGAGCGGGTCAGCGGAGCCGTGACCGCATAGCCCTTGCCGTTGAGCACGAGCCCTGTCTTGCGGAGTTTGGCGCCGTCGTGGAGCGCGACCGGCATCCCGCCGACCGTGTCCTCGGGCCCCTTGCTGAAATCCCAGCGGCTCATCGGCTCTGGCGGCGTGGCGCCGGCTTTCTCGGTGGCATGCGTTGCCACCCAGCGGGTGCGGGCCGGGGCGAGCACGTCGGCGATGTTCCGAGAGAGTGAATCCTCTTCCTCCCGGATCGCCGCCAGGCGGGCCGCGAGGTCGGCGGTCTCCTGCTCGGTGCTCGCGAGCAAGGCCCGCGTGCGGACGAGTTCCTCCGGCGACGCCGGCCGGCCGAGCGCCGCGACGAACATCCGCTGGAGCCGTTCGTCGTCGGTGGCGAGCGACGTGTCGGCCAGGATTCCGCGAGCCCAGGCACGCGCGAGGTCGGTGACGCGGCCGTCGTTGAGCAGATAGAGCGTCTGCGCGGGAACGTTGGTGACGTCGCGGCGGCCGACCGAGCTGGCAGGCTCCGGGAAGTCGAAGGCCCGTAGCAGCGGATCCATCGCGTTGCGGGCCACGCGGACATACACGCTGCGGCGGCCGCTGTCGCCGGGGTGCATGACGCCAAACAAGTTACGGTCGAGCGTGTTCGAGACGACCAAGAGGTTGTCGCGAACAGACTCCGCCTCCAGGCGGCGGACGAAGGCGTGCGACAGCAGGGCATTCTCGGGATCGACCGCACGGGCCTGCTCGCTGGCCTGCGAGTCGAGCCGCCAGGCACGGGACGTGAGTACGGAGCGAATCAGGGTCTTGAGCGACCAGCCATTCGACTCGAGCGACCGTGCGAGGTGATCGAGCAACGCCGGATGCGAGGGCGTTGGACCCAGGTGGCCGAGGTTGTCGGGTGTGGCAGCCAAGCCGCGGCCGAAGAGGTGGTGCCAGACGCGGTTGACGATCACCCGCCTTGTCAGCGGGTTGTCGGGCCGCAGGAGATCGTCGGCGAGTTTCAGCCGGCCGCTGTCGGCCGCCTCGTAGGGCGTGGCGTCGATCACAGAGAGAAAGCCGCGGGGCACGGGCTGGCCCGGCTTCTTGTGGTCGCCGCGGGACAAGAGCGGTTGGTCGCCGCCCACGGTCTCCGCCATGCCCGGCACCCGCTCGGCCGGCACGATCTCCGCTTCGAGCCGGCGGTATTCCTCGATCAGCGGCCGCCCCGTGGCAAGCTGGTCGAGCTTGTTCTCGAGGAGCCCGTCCGCGAGGCAGGCGTCGAGGAGCAACGCCTGGGCATCGCTCGCCGTGCCGTCGCTCCAGCCGCGGACGGCTCGTTCAATGGCTCGCACGTAGCAGGTCCGCCAGTCGGCGAACGACTGCGGCTTCGATGCGAGCGACTCGTCGAGGATCGCGTCGAGTGTCTCGTTGGGCACGGGAGTCGACTTGGTCATCTCCGTTTTTGCCGACGGCGTGGCCGTGGGGCCCGTGTTGGCCGCCGGCTCTTTCTCCACCAGCACCGCCTTGCGGACCGCAAACCACGACCGCTCGTTCGTGCCGATCGGCAGCGGCATGTCGCGGGCCGTCGCCAGTTCGACGTGGATGTCGTCACCTTTCCAATAGGTGAGATCGAACGTGTGCCACTGCCAGTCACGGGAGAGCTTCTTGATCGGGTAGACCTCGCCCTGCCGTGGGTAATACTGGATCACGGGCCGGAGCGTGGCGCCGTCAGCGCCCGCCGCGAGCACGCGGAGTTCGTACTCCTTGTCGAGTCGCACGGTCGGCGAGGTGAACCGGCCTCCGTGTTTTGTCGAGAGCGTGAGCGACTTGATGCTGGCCGGCCAGATGCCCGCGACGGCCTGCGGGCCACTGGGAGCCACGGTAAAGTCGCCCGCTGCGCCTCGGTCGGTGAGGCTGCCGGCCGCGGCGGTCGCCAGGCCGGTGCCATGCTGAAACCACGTCGCCACGTCGGCGGGGTCGGAGAGATCCCACGCCGCCAGCGTCGCCGCCCTTGGCGGGGCGGATCGCCCCGCGCGAGACGCAGACCACGCCTCCAGCTGCGCGGCGATGATCTCGGCCTCGCTTCTGGCAGTCGGCAGGTCCGCGGACGTGCGGGCTTTCTCCGCCGCGTAGACCGGATGCAGCAGGCGGGCGGCATCTTCGGCGGTTCGCCAGGGGGCGTCGGCGGCTTCCATCCGTGCGGCCAGCGCCGGCACCGCGGCGAGCCACTGCGCCGCGAGCTGCCGACGGATCTCTGGCTTGAGGGCGAGCAGCTCCTCGCGATGCCTCGCCAGCACGTCGGCCGCCGTGAACTCCGTGCGACCCGGCCGGCACGAACTCAGGATGCCGAACAGCGCGTAGTAGTCGGCCTGGCTGATGGGATCGAATTTGTGGTCGTGGCAGCGGGCGCACGACACGGTCAGCCCGAGGAACGCCTTCGAAAACGCGTTGATCTGGTCGTCGGTGAACCGCACCTTCTCATCAAGGGCGTCGGTCGACCCGAAGCCGTGAAACACCATCCGGAAGTGCGCCGGGCCGATCGCCGATTCGTTGATGGTGCCGCCGGGATCGAGCCGGGGATTGGGCAGCAGGTCGCCGGCGACGTGCTCCCGCAGCAGCTGGTCGAAGGGCACGTCGGCGTTGAGCGCCCGGATCAGGTAGTTACGGTAGTGCCACGTGCCGCCGATTTCTGGATCACCCTCGGAGCCATGGGTGTCGGCGTAGCGGATCCAGTCCATCCAGTGGCGGGCCCACTGCTCGCCGAAGTGCGGGCTGGCGAGGAGGTGATCGATCAGCGCCTCAACGCCCCCCGGCTCCGACACGCCCGCCGTCCAGTGCGCTGCCTCGTCCGCCGTTGGTGGCAGGCCGATGACCGTGAAGAAGAGCCGGCGCACGAGCGGCCCCGCCGCGGCGTCGGCGGCCGGGGCGAGCCCCTTCTCTCGGAGACCGGCGAGGATGTGCAGGTCGATCGGATGCTGCGACCAGTCGTTGTCGGCGATGGTCGGGGGCGTGCCGGCGGCGAGCGGCTGAAACGACCACCACTCGCGGCGGCGGTTCATGACGGTCTCCCACGAGGTGGCCGTCGCGAGTTCCTCAGCCGATGGCGGCGCGTCGCGGGGATCGGGGGCGCCGGCCGCAATCCAGGTCGCGAAGTCGGTGAGCGTGGGGCCGTCGAGTTTGCCGGTGTCTCGCGGCATCTTGACGCCCTCGATCTCGTGCCGCAGCACCTTCATCAGGTAGCTGCTGGCCGGATCGCCGGGCACGATGGTGGGCCCCGAATCTCCGCCGGCGAGCAGGCCGGCACGGGAATCGACCGCAAGCCCGCTGTCGGCCTGTTCGGCCGAGTTGTGGCAGGAGTAGCACCGCTCCACGAGCACCGGGCGGATCCGTGACTCGAAGAACTCGATATCGACCGCGGCGGCGGATGCCACAGACGCCACGCCCAGGCACAGAAGGTGGATCGTGGTCCGCATAACGCACCGCTTCCGTCGCCGATGGCACCGTGTGGAGCAGTGAACGAAGTCTTCAGACTATACCATCTGTGTGGGCTTTGATCGCCGCGAACCGGGCGGCAGGGGGACGAGGCTTTGCGGTTCGCCAGCGGCCTATCGGTGATCTGGGTCGTGTTCGACCGGTCAACTGAGGGGGTGCTGGCCCACGTGCCTGCGGTGGTCAAGCAGTGGGTGCAGGCTCGAGCGACGCCGGCGCGAGCGCCGACCGTTGTGGCGTTTCAAAGGCGGGTAGGATATCTTGCTCCACCGTCCGTCAATCACAAGGAGCTCAGGAGTGACTCACATGTCGAACGCGAAGGGTGCCACGCGGCGAGGTTTTCTTTCGGGGTCGCTCACTGGCGCCGCTGCCGTCACCGGAGGCTTCGTGCCTGCATTCGCCTGGACGACCACGGCCTTCGCAAACACCGCGGCCAACGACCGCCCGCGGATCGGCTGCATCGGCACCGGCTCGATGGGCACCGGTGACGCCCAAGCCCACGCCCAGTTCGGCGACATCGTGGCGGTGTGTGACGTCGACAACCGCCATGCGGAACGGTGCCGCAACGACGACAACGCCGGCAAGTGCAGGGCCGACGCCTACCGCGACTATCGCCGCGTGCTCGACCGGCCCGACATCGACGTCGTGAGCATCGTCACGCCCGACCACTGGCACGTGAAGATCGCGATCGAGGCACTCCAGGCGGGCAAGCACGTCTTCTGCCAAAAGCCGCTCTCGCTCACGCTCGAGGAAAACCGGCTCGCCCGGGCGGCGGCGGAGCGATTCCCCGCGCAGCAGTTCTTCATCGGCACCCAGCAGCGGAGCCAGAAAGACCAGTTCCTGCGGGCGGTGAACATGGTCCACAAGGGGCTGCTCGGCGATGTCACGAAGGTCACGGTCGGCATCAACGGGAGCCCCACGGGCGGGCCGTTTCCCGTCGCGGCACCGCCGAAGGAACTCGACTGGGAAATGTGGCTCGGCCAGGCGCCGAAGGTCGACTACCGGGAGAAGCGGTGCCACTACGAGTTTCGTTGGTGGTACGAGTATTCCGGCGGCAAGTTCACTGACTGGGGCGCGCACCACGTCGACATCGCGCAGTGGGCGCTGAAAGAAGACACGAAGGGACGGGGCCCGGTTCGCATTGACGGCACCGACTCCAAGCACCCGGTGCCCTTTCAGGACGGCTATCCGACGGTAGACGACTGCTACAACACGGCGGATGATTTTGCCGTGACCTGCACCTTTCCGAGCGGCACCGAAATGGTGGTCACGAGTCGCGGCGACAACGGGATCCTCTTCGAGGGCTCGAAGGGGCGGATCTTCGTCAACCGCGAGAAGGTCACCGGCAAGCCGATCGAGGAGCAGTGGGACAAAGACCTGTTCACCGACGCCGACCTGCGGACGCTCTACAAGGGCAAGCCGTTCGAGGGGCACAAGGAAAACTTCTATCGCTGCATCCGCGAGGGTGGCCTGCCCGTGTCG
>QWQL01000181.1 GCA_003670825.1 Planctomycetota bacterium | reverse complement strand
GACGCTGGCGTCCACCGAGAAACCACTGTTTTCCCAGCGGAGCATTGCGGCAGCCGCGTCGGCGTCGAGGAACCGCTGCATGCGGAACCAGCGCACGACACGACGGCGCACCTTCTCGGCGAGCGTGGCCAGATCGGCCTGGGTGATCGGCCGAGCCGGAGTGTTCGCCCGTACACTCTTTTGGCGACGAGGCCGATGCGAGCGACTCTCACCAGTGCCCCCTGCTCACCTGCTGCCTCAACCCGGGCGACGGCTCAGTTCAGGAGGCCCGTAGCGCACGCTGATCCTAGCGCCACAGGCTCCAACTGCAGTCACGTACCCTGCGGCTTGCGTTTTGTGGCCCGGGATTCCTCGCTCCACCATCGACCCGGCCGGGCGGCCGCGGGGCGTTTTTTCGGGCATTGTCCAACGGTCGGTATTCAGGAACCCCAGCCGGCCTTGCCATAGGCGTCGTGCTCCTGCAGGTAGGCCGCGGCGACCACGAGGTCGGCGCCGCGAACCGGGGGCAATGCGAGGTTCGGCCGGTTTCCCGATCGTTTCGCTCCGGTCAGCCTGCACCCGCGCGGGCCCGTCCCCGGCGGCCGGCGCCGTCGTCGCGGCGGCCGCCGAGCACGATCGGCGCCCGCACGCAGCCCGGGCCGAGCAGGGCGACGAGGTCACGATGGAACTCAGGCGTCCAGCCCACCTTGTCGCGGTCGGCCTCGAGGAGCACCCGGGAGCCGTCGGCGAGGTCGAGGACCAGCCGCAGCGAGACCTTCCCCTGGTGTCGACGGACGAGTTCGGCGAGCCGGTCGAGTGTGGCGGCGTCGTGCAGGCCGTCGGTGAGCTTCAACGTCACGCTCCGCGGTTGCAGCCGCCAGGCCTCGGCGATCGGCATGATCTCGTTGACGATCAGATTGGTCTCCTCGCTGCCGGCCCGGCGGTCGACCGAGCCAGCGACGAGCACGACCGCGTCGGTCTGCAGGTGCTCGCCGAGCCGCGCGTAGTCTTCGGGCCAGCAGATGCTGCGGACGAGACCGTCCATGTCTTCGAGGTCGAACATACCGTAGCGGGTGTGGGTGGAGCCGGGGCGGGCCTGCTTGGTGTTGGAGAGCTTCAGCGCCGCCACCAGGCCGCCGATCACGACGCTGTCTTTGGCCTTCGCGGTGCCCAGGTCTCCCGTCCCATGGCTGCAGATCGCCCCGATCAGCCCCTGGTATTCAGCGAGCGGATGGCTGTGGATGTAATAGCCGAGCACTTCCTTCTCGTTGGACCGCATCTCGAGGTCAGTCAGCGGCGGCACGTCGGGGAGGCCGGCCGGCGCCGCAGCCTCTGCCTGGGGCTCGTCGAGCGCGGCGAACAGATTCTTCTGGCCACTCTTGCGGTCGGCGAGCTGGGCGGCACCGGCAGCCATCGCCCGCTCGATGCCCGCAAGCAGCGCCCCGCGGTGGCCGCCGAGTGAGTCAATGGCACCGGCCTTGGCGAGGTTTTCAATCGCCGTCTTGTTGACCACCGACGAGTCGAGCCGACCGCAGAAGTCGGGGAGGTCGGCGAATCGACCCCGCTTCGTCCGCTCCGCCAGGATCGCCTCGGCGGCCTGCTGACCACAGCCTTTCACCGCCGCGAGGCCGAACAGGATCTTCCCGTCGGCGACACTGAAATCCGGAGCCGAGGCATTGACGTCGGGGGGCGCCACCTCGATGCCCATGCGGCGGCAATCCTCGACGTGCTCGACGAGCGAATCCTTCTTCTTGAAGTTGCGGCCGGTGATGTCGCCCGAGAGCAGGGCCGCCATGAACTCCATGGGGAAGTGGGTCTTGAGGTAGGCCGTCTGGAAGGCGAGCAGGGCGTAGGCGGTGGAATGGCTCTTGTTGAAGCCGTAGCCGGCGAACTTCTCGATCAGCGCGAAGACCTCTTCCGCCTGCTGCTTGGAGAGCCCCTTCTCCTGGGAACCCTTCACGAACTGCTCGCGGAATGCGGCGATGGTCTCCAGCTTCTTCTTGCCGATCGCCTTGATGCAGGTGTAGGCGGAGGAGAGCTCGATGCCGCCGAGCTGCTCCAGGATCCGCATCACCTGTTCCTGGTAGACCATCACGCCGTGCGTCTCCCCCAGCACGTCCCTCATGACGGGATGGAGAAACTCGGGCCGCTTGCGGCCGTGCTTGACGTTGACGTACTCATCGACCATGCCCCCCTCGAGCGGGCCCGGCCGGTAGAGGGCGTTGACGGCGACGATGTCGAGGAAGTGATCGGGCTTCATCCGCTGGAGTAGATCGCGGATGCCGCCACTCTCGAGCTGGAAGATGCCCTTCGTCTCCCCGCGGCAGAGCGTGGCGAAGGTGGCCTTGTCGTCGAGCGGAAAAGCGAACGGGTCGAGCTGGCGGTGCTGGGTGCTGGAGATGATGTCGAGCGTCTTGGCAACGACTGTCAGGTAGCGGAGGCCGAGGAAGTCCATCTTCATCAGGCCCGCGTGCTCGACGTCGCCCATCGCCCACTGGGTGATCACCTCCTCCTTGCCCGTCACCCGGCAGAGCGGCACGTAGTCGACCAGCGGCCGGTCGGCGATCACGACGGCGGCCGCGTGGGTGCCGACGTTGCGGGCCAATCCCTCGATCTGCTTCGCGAGCCCGACGAGCTCGCGGACCTCGGCATCGGCATCACATGCCGCGGCGAGCTGCGAGCCCGCCGCGGAGGCGTCTTCCAGGGAAATACCCAGCTGGTCGGGGACGAGCGCCACGATCTGATCGACCCGTGGAATCGCCATCCCAAGCGCCCGGCCCACGTCGCGGATCGCGGCCCGGGCGGCGAGGGTGCCGAAGGTGCCGATCTGGGCGACGTTGGCCTCGCCGTACTTCTTCTTGACGTAGTCGATGACCTCGCCCCGCCGCTCCTTGCAGAAGTCGATGTCGATATCGGGCGCCTCCCGACGGTTGACGTCGAGAAACCGCTCGAAGAGCAGGTCGTATTCCAGTGGGCAGACGTGCGAGAGGTAGAGCGAGTAGGCGACGAGGGCCCCGACGCCCGAGCCTCGCGCCGCCGCCGGGATGCCCTGCTCGCGAGCGTGGCGGACGAAGTCCCAGACGATCAGGAAGTAGCTGGCGAAGCCGAGCGTGTCGATCACTGAGAGTTCGCGGTCGAGCCGGTCGATCACCACCTGGTGCAGTTCGGCGGTGGTGGGGTCGGCGGGGACGGCGTTGGCGGCCCAGCGCTTGGCCAGGGTCGCATACCGCGCGCGGAGCCCCTGGAGGCAGAGCCGACGGAGCTCCTCGGAGGCGGTCAGGCCCCCGGGAACGTCGAAGCCCGGGAAGTGCCGCTTGCCCAGGTCGAGGTCGATCGAGACGGAGTCGGCGATCTCCTGGCTGCGGTTGACCGCAGCCGTTACCAGGTCGCGGTCGGTGTCGGCGAAGGCGGCGTGCATCTCCTGCGGACTCTTCAGGTAGAACTCGCTGGAGTCCATCCGCATTCGCGAGGTGTCGTTGCGGAAGCGGCCCGTGTTGACGCACAGCAGGATGTCTTGAGCTTCCGAGTCTTCGCGATTGACGTAGTGGCAGTCGCAGGTGGCGACCGGTGGAATGCCGAGCTCCTTCGAGATCTCGAGGGCGACGTCGGTCACCTGCCGCTGCACGTCGAGGCCGTTGTCTTGAATCTCGATGAAGTAGCGGTCGCCGAAGGTCTTCTGAAACCAGCCCGCAACCTCCCGGGCCTGGGCAAGCGACTCTCGCTGCTCCCGGGACGTGCCGATCAGGGAGCGGCTGAACTCGCCCGACAGGCAGCCCGACAGGCAGATCAGACCCTCGCCGTATTCGGCCAGCAGTTCGCGGTCGATGCGGGGCTTGAAGTAGAAGCCCTCGAGGTAGGCCTGGGTGGCAAGCTTGAGCAGGTTGGCGAAGCCGACGCGGTCGCGGGCCAGGAGCGTGAGGTGGTAACTGGAATCCCGCTGGCTGCCCGCGTCTTTCTGGAAGCGGCTCCCGGGGGCGATGTAGGCCTCGTAGCCGATGACCGGGTTGATCTTCGCGGCCTTGGCGGCCTGGTAAAACTCGAGCGCCCCGTGCAGATTGCCGTGGTCGGTGATTGCCAGGGCGTTCATGCCCAGCTCGACCGTGCGGTCGACGAGCCGGTCGATCGAACTCGCCCCGTCGAGGAGGCTGTAGTGGCTGTGGCAGTGAAGGTGGGCGAACGACTGCGTGCTCATCCGTGATCCTCGCGAGGGGAAGACCCGGAGTCTAGCAAACGCGGTTTTAGGGCCCGCCCTCGGGGCGTGCGCCTGGGGGACTGCTCGGGGCACTGCCCCGGGGACTGCTCTGGGAACGCTTCGGGGCGGCGTGAAAAAGGCGGTTAGCCCGCCTGGGGCTCGCCGATCTGGCGGAGCAGCTCGGCGAGCCGCGCCTGGAGGTCGAGCATCGCCTGCCAGTTGGGGAACTCGAGTTCCACCTTCTCCGCGCCGGGGCGCATCAGGGCGTCTTCCGTGGCTTCCCGGAGAACACCCTGCACATAGTCGAGGAGTTCCGCAAGTTCCGCCGACTGCGCCGGACTCAGTCGCTCGGGCAGGGGAGGCGGTCCGCTGGGCAGCAGCGGCGACCGCACCGACGACATGTCGTCAACGACGTCCGACTGATGGTTCGCGATCCGCTCCATCCGCGCCCCCAACTGGCGGGCATGGCCGTTGGCGGCTGGCGCGAGCTTCGCAGCGAGGGCGGCGATGCGGCGGTCGATATCGCTATGCGACCCGACCAGGAGGAGCGAACGGCCCAGTGCGATCAGGTCGCCGTGGCGGATGATCCGCACCTGCACGTCTTCACCGTTGATCTTGGTGCCGTTGGTGCTCTCCAGATCGGTGGCGACGATCTTGTCGTTGTCATCCTGCAGCTTGAGGTGGTAGCGGCTGATCCGCTCATCGTTGAGCTGGATCGAGTTGCCCTCCTCACGGCCAATGGTGACGGGTGTGGACACGTCGCTGAAGACACGGCCGCGGTCGGCGCCGTGCAGGACGCGGAGAGTGATCAAGGCCATGTGACAATCACCCGCGGTCGGGCCCGCATCCGCGGGAACTGCCCCGTCGCCGTCCGCCCGGGCAAACCTCCATCTTAAAGATACACGACAGTCTCGTCGGCCGCCCGCCCGCCGGAGGGCCTCCGGAGGCCGCCGCTGGAACTCCGGCGGTTGACCCGCCCGCAAAACCGCTACGATTGGGAGCACGCACCCGTAGCTCAATGGATAGAGCATCGGTCTTCGGAACCGAGGGTTGCAGGTTCGAGTCCTGCCGGGTGTATTTCAAATCACTTGTTTTCCGCTGCTTTTCGTCGTGAGGCGACGCGATAGCTTCGTCGCCCCGTCAGCAATCCTCACATCGGGACCGGTTTCGACGGGGCTCGCCTGTCCCTCATCGTCCGCCTGTGAGAACGCCCGCGTTCAATCTCGTTCGGACGGAGACTCGGGAAACAGGCCTGGCAACCAGTGGTGAGCCAGTTTCACCGGGAACCCCAGACGCAGCGCGGCCCGCGGTGAATCGGATTCCACGGCTCCCTGGGTGATCAACGCCGATGTCACCCGGCGTGCGGTTCGTTCGCTCGTTCCCAACACTTTTTCGATGTCGCCACGCTTGAGTTCCCCGCGAACCAGCACCGCCTCGAGGAGGCGGTCAGATCGCGCAGCGAGTCGTCCCGCCGCGACTTCTTCTTCTGCCCAGCGAATCACGTGACCGACGAATGTGGCGGGCTGGACGAGCCGCTCCATGAACGTCACCTGATCCAAACAGATATCCAGGAAGAAACCGACGAAACCGGCAAGGGCCTCCTCGCTCAACGCGCCGCGACCATCGAGGTCGCCGTGGCGGGGCTGGTCGCAATCTTCCAGGCGGTCCTTATAGGCCGGCTCATTGCGGGCAAGGCCCCGGGCAATCGACCAGATGCCGGTCGTGCCCATGGCATCCTGGAGCATCGCGTATGACATCAGCCTCGCGACGCGACCGTTGCCGTCGGCGAACGGATGAATCCAGAGCAAGCGATGATGCGCCGTCGCCGCCGCGAGAATGGTGTCCATTTTTCCGAGCCGCGCATAAACCGCCTCGAAGCGATCCATGAACCTCGCCACGGCCCCGGGGCTCACGGCGTGGTGCCGGCCAACGGCCACATCAAACTCCCGCCATCGGCCTGGCACCACTCGATGCCGTGTGCCCGAATCTGGATTCTCAACCGTGAGCAGCGAGTCGGGGAGTTCTTCGCAGAATCGCCCGTGAATCTCGCTGATGCCTGCGGCGGTGGCCGCGCGTCCCTTGAGACCTCCTGAGTCGATCCACGACTGCACGGCAATGTGCGACCGGGCTTCGAGTTGGAGATCGCGTTTCCGGGGTTCCTTGCTGTAGTCCGCATGCAGGGCCCGTTCGATATCCACGGGGTGCGTGTCATGTCCCTCGATGAGGTTGCTGTAGTAGCAGTTCATCGAGCGGACGAGGCGGGCGAGCCCCCCGGCGATTCCTGTCGGCAGGCTGTGGTCGAGCCGCGCCGAGGCGGCGACCAACTCCAGGGCCTTGTCATGGAGGGTGGCACGCCACCGGGAGGACTCCCCGACGTGCAGGGGTTCCATCGAGATCGTGCTTTCGCCCCTGTCCGCGAGTGTCGTCATGGCTTCCGCGTGGCCGCTTTCTTGGCCGGTTTATTGGCCGGTTTCTCCGACATCAGGCAGTGCGAACAAAAACCATTCTAAATAGGCTTTTGGGGATCAGCGAGGGCGCCGCAGCGGCCGCTTCGTGGCCGCTTGTATGGCCGGATGAATGGGCTATTTCCAGCGGCGGCTCCACAATGCGAGCCTCCTCGGCAACGATTTGCCAAGGACGCCGGCATAAGCTGGCCGTTGGTTCGGCAACGCGTTCGGGAGATCGCCGAAAAAATCGACGCCACGATCGCGGCCGTAGCCACCCCCGCTCCGCCTGGAGCTCCTCCGTCTGATTCCTGCAGGAGGACTGGCGGGATGCCGCCGTCATCCTCTCCGGCTCGGGGTCATCGTCAGTTTCGCGCCGTACGGGATCACCGAGATCTCCTCACCGGGCTCTCGCCGCAGGCGACGGATCGTCATGATGATGGTCTGCCGGTTTAGTAGTCGTCCGAGACTTGCGCGGCTTGCCAGAGTTCATCGAACTTTGCTCGGACGAACGGATTGAGCTGTCCAGCGTAATTCTGGGGCAACGAGTTTACGCGGATCAACTGGATCGCATCTGCCAGGTCCTGAAGTCGATGGGCAGCCGTCATTCCACTGGCAATCTTCAGTTCAAGCAATGACACAAGATTGATGTAGGGCACACGTTCGTCATGAACTTCCCGCACTGATTCCGGGGCTGGAAACGACACTGGCTTGGGTCTACCGTCGCCTGGGTAATCACCCACAATCAGCACATCGACTTTGACTCCGTTCAACGTGTCTCGAAAACCTTTTGATCCTTCAAAAAGATCCAGCCATCCGTGACCAATCCATCGGTCCTTGAACCTAATAAGATCCTCTCGTCGCACCAGGACATCCACATCGGCCGTCGTTCGTCGGTGGCCATGCGCATTGGCAGCCATGGCTCCGGCAATCGCGAAGGGAAT
>QWQL01000187.1 GCA_003670825.1 Planctomycetota bacterium | reverse complement strand
CGAGCAGGCCCACGGCCACGCGGTTGATGCGGTGGTAGGCCCGCAGGGCGTCGTCCACCGTGGAACGACTGCGGGCAAACTTCGGGGGATCGAGGATCACCATCCCGAATCGCTCTCCGGCGGCGGTGAGGGCGTCAAGTTTCTCGAAGGCGTCGACTGCCTCGACCGTCACGTTGGCGGCCCCGTTGAGCTCGGCGTTGGCCCGGGCGAGGGCTGCCGCCTTGGCGCTGGTGTCGACGGCCAGCACGCTGCGGGCGCCGCCCGACACCGCGCAGGCCACGGCGAAGCCGCCCGAATAGCAGAACATGTCGAGCACGCGGCGACCGCGGGCATAGCGAGCCGCCGCCTGACGGTTATCCCGTTGGTCGAGGTAGAAGCCGGTTTTCTGCCCTTCGGCGAGATCGACGCCGAACTTCAAGCCGTGCTCGTGGACGAAGATTGCCCCGGCCGGCGCGGTGCCGCGGACGACGCGGTCGACGAGCGAGAGGCCCTCGAGTTTTGCCAGGCCCCGTTCTGCGCCCCGCAGGAGGATTCCCCGGGGTGCGACGAGCGACTCGAGCGCGTCGCAGAGCGTGTCGAGCCGGACGGCCATCGCCAGCGCGGTGACCTGCACCGCGAGGTACTCGCCGTACCGGTCGACGATCAGTCCTGAGAGGTCGTCACCTTCGCTATTGACCAGCCGAGTGGCCCCCGCCCGTTCGTCGAGGCCGAGTGTCTTCCGCAGCGCGAGCGCTGAGGCGAGCCGGGTGTGCCAGAGTTCGGTATCGAGTTTGGTGCTGGCATCGAAGGCATAGAGCCGCACCCGCATCCGGCTCTGCGAGTTCCACAAGCCCCGCGCCACGAAGTGGCCGTCGTGCGTTGCCAGGTCGACCACGTCGCCGTCGGCCGGCTCGCCTTCGACCTTCGCGACCGCCGAATCGAGCACCCAGGGGTGGCGGCCAAAAAACGGACGGGCCCGCTTCGGCTTGAGCACCACGGTCGCCGTCGGTAGGCCCTGCACGGCAGCTGCCGCCTCGGAAGCCTCAGGCATGAACGACCTGCTTCGCCGGGCCGGGCGTCACGTGGGGCGCCGGCAGGGCATCGCTGCCCGGATCCGTGATCACGCGGCGGCGGCCGGCCTTGGCCGCCTTCTTTCGCTCGATCCGCAGCACGCTCCAGGCGAACACCGCGCCCAGCGGACCTGAGAGCATGGCCGGCAGGAGCACGAGGTTGCCCACCATGGCGACGGTGAGCATCGCCAGCATCATGTGGCCGAACCGCTGTGTCGGTCCGAATGGCGATAGTGAGAAGACCGAGAGGCCGATGCCGATCACGCCCCAGCTCTGGTACATCGCCCGGGCGCAGCCCTTGTAGGCGAGCATCGTGGCCTGCCGGCGATCGAGTCCGTCGGCGATGCCGCGGCGAAACCAGAGCATGAAGTGCACGACGTCGTCGACCGTCACGCCGAGAGCCACGCTGGGAGCCATGACGGTGCCGATATCGATGAACAGATTGCCGCCGTGCATCCACTTCGCCAGGGCATTGCCCCAGCCCAGGCACCCGAAGACCATCACCGCGGGGAACGCAGCGGGCAGCAGGAGCACCAGGCCCGCGGAGGTCGCGCGGCAGAGGAGGATCATCACGACCACGATGATCGCGAAGTCGAAGATGAACCCAATCTTGAGATTCTCGAGCAGCGAGTGCTGGGCCTTGTAGACCAAGGGCACAAGGCCCGTGTAATCGACCGTGATCCCGCTCACGCCCTCGCCGTCGAGCCGAGCGAGCACTGGATCGATCTTCTGCTGCAGGTCGGCCTTGAAAAGGGCGTAATCGACTTCCTGAATGGCACTCACCCGGGCGCTGATCCGCCAGAGTTCCTGGGAACGCTGGTTGCCGTCGGCGTCGGTGAAGGAGGCCTCCCGCAGGTAGTCGCCGGCGAGGAAGTCGTCACGGTGGGCGACGAGCCGACGGTTGAGCACGCTGCGGCGGGTGCGGGCCCCGAGGCCCACGACCCGGGCCGCGGCTCCGCCAACGCCGTCGCCCCCCGAGCCCATGTCGAGGCTGCGGCCGAAGGTGACGGTCGAGAGCGAACTGCCCACCGCATCGAGAACACCGATTTCCTGCTGGATCTCGCCGACCAGTTCCATCCGCTCCAGGAAGGTGAGCGGGCAATCCTTCTCGATGCGCACGAGGATTTCCATCGGTACCAGCGGCCCGAGATGCTTCTCGAGCCAGGCATAGTCGGTGCGGATCTGGGCGTTGCGGGAGAACAGCCTCATGAGTTGCACGCTGCTCTCGACGCGGGTCATCCCGTAGCCGACCGCGGCCATCAGCAGCAGGCAGGCGGCGGTTGCCAGGGCATGATGCCGCGTGATCCACTCGCCGGCGGCCCACCAGCGGCTCGACTCGACCGGCTGCCATCCGGCCCCTTGCTCGCCTTCCGCCAGTTTGCCGATCCGAAGCTTCGGCGGGCACAGCTCGAGCGCTGCCGGCATGAAGGTCACGAGGATCACGAAACTGACCACCACGCCGATGGCGGAAAAGATGCCGAACATCCTGATCGGCACCAGCTCACTCACGGCGAGCGTGGCGAGGCCCACCGCCGTGGTGCCCGTGGCCAGCGAAAGCGGCAGCAGCGCGTGGTGCACCGCACGCCCCGCGGCTCCCTCCTGAATGCCGGTCTCGGCAAACTGATCGCGATAGTAGTTGGCCAGGTGGATCGCCCCCGAGGTCGTCGCCACGTAGACCAGCGACGGCATCGTGAGCAGGATCGCGTCGACCGGGTAGCCCGAGTACCAGACCACCGCGAGGCTGGCGAACATGCTGTAGACACCCGAAGCGATCACCATCGCCACCAGGGTCTTGCTCTTGAGGCTGAACCAGCTGACGAAGAAGCCGACCACCAGCGACAGGCCAAACAGGATCGTGACGCTCGTCTGGCCGGCCTTGTCGATCGACACGTTGTCGACCGGAGGCCCCCCCAGATGGATGGCCTTGTCGGGGATGCCGCACTCGGTCGTGGCGACCTTTCGGATCTCGTCGATCGCCCCGTGGAGGTTCGCCCGGGCCACGTCGGCCAGGGTGAGCACCAGGCAGGTTTTCCGCTGGTCGAGGTCGTCCGCGGCCGAGCCCGCCTCGACCCCCGGCGGGGGCGGGCCGATCAGCGCCCCGGTCAGCCGGGAGAACGACTCCTCGCGGTCGAGGTTCAGGGGATCCTGGCCCATCCGCTCGACGGCCCGCGGGCCCGTTTGGGCCGTTTTGAAGTACAGCGGCCGCTCGATCCGCGACGCCTCCTCGGGGGGCGGTAGCAGTTTTCGGGCGAGCATCTCCAGCCGCGGGTCGCCCATGGTGCAGCCTTCCCAGCTGACGAGGATGAACTCCTCGCCCTGGAAATTCTGCCTGAAAAACCGGTAGGTCCTGGTTTCTGGGTAGTCGGCCGGGAGCCAGCCTTTGACGTCGTTGCGGTTGTTCGCCTTGGCCTTGATCGCCCCGACCACCACCATCGGAAGCAGAAACACCAGGATCGCCATGATCCCAACGCTATGCCGTTGATAGAAGTTCGACCGGTGGGGAGACATCATGCCTTCCAGGGCTGACGGCGAGTGATTCTGGGACAACCGAACCGATCAACCCTACAGGTCTTGGGCAGGCCAGTCCAGATCGTTCCCGGCAGTCGGGACACATTTTTGAGTCTCCGCGCATGACCTAAGTGTTTTCCCAGGAACAAGTTCCGTCTGCCGCACATTCTCCGTAGGCAGACCAGGCAGAACCCAGTAAACCCCCTACTGGGGTGGTCTTGGAGCCAGTTCAGCCCCCGAAAACTCGCACCGCGTGTGACTGCCATCGCAGAAGGGCTGGGAGGCGGTGTGGCCGCAGCGACAGAGGGCTACGGCCCGCTTCTGGGTGGGCAGGAGAAACTCCTGGCCGACGTGGTCGGTCACCCGCAGCCGCACCGAATCGTCCGCGGGCAGTTCAACGACCAGCGGGCCATGTTCGCGGCATCGGATCGTGACGCATGATCGAGGATCAGCTGGCACATCCGGCAGGCCATGCGGGCGAGATCCGGTCATGGTTCCCCCGCTCCCCGGGCGGTCGGCATGGTCCGGTCCGGCCCCTCAGTCACCGTGGGAGTATGACGGAGACCAAGCCAGTTCACAGCTCCTGCCACCAGCACTCCGGCTCCCAGCGAGGCCACGAGGGCTAGCCAGAGCCACTGGCGGCTCCCCCTCGCACCGGCCACCTCCGGCACCACCTCCCGGGCCTCCTCCTGTTCCTGGGCAATCCGCTCAGCCTCGATGGAGCGCCATTCGGCCTCCACGGCAGCGTCGTCGCCATCGGCCGGTGATGCAGGGCGGCTGGACTCGGTCACGGGAGATGCCTTCGGTGGTGACGAGCAGGGGCGGGGCGAAGGGCTACCCGCCTGGAGTGCCAATGTCGCCGTTATCTGCGAGTCCGTCAAAGCCCGCGAGTCCGTCAAAGCCCGCCGGCCGGTCCGCGGGCTGGCTGGCGGCCGATCCACCACCAGAGCGCCGCGGCGACGGCGAGTAACGCCAGCGACACCAGCTGCGAGATCGACAGGGGCGTGCCGAGCGCGGGCGGTTCGTCCACGCGGATCATTTCCAGGAGAATCCGCGAGATCGGATGGAGCGTCAGCACGAGAGCGAACACCTCGCCGTCGCGCCGGAACAGGGGCGTGGAGACCACGGCGAGGGCAGCGAGGATTGCGGCATCGATGGCCGCGTAGAGCTGCGCCGGATGCAGGGGAATGCTGCCTCCGTCCGGGGCCGGATAATGCCCGGCTGGGCCCGTGCCCGCCGGAAACCGCACTCCCCAGGGCAGGTCGCAGGGGCCGCCGTAGCAGCAGCCGTTGAGGAAGCAGCCGATTCGTCCGATCGCCAGGCCGACGAGCAGCCCGGGGGCGATGCAGTCGGCCAGCCGCACCAGCGAGAGTTTTCGCCGGGCTGCAAACCGCCAGGCTGCGAGGGCGGCCGTGGGCAGCGACCCGAAGACGACCAGCCCGCCGCCGGCGATGTTGACGATGGCAGCCAGCGACTCGGCCAGGCTCATCGTTGGGCCAAAAAACTGCGCGCGGTATTCGAGCACGTAGAACAGCCGGGCGCCGACAAGGCCCCACAGAAAAATCTCCGTACCGAGCGCGAGAATCGTGTCGGCGTCGAAGCCCGCAGCGCGGCCGCGGACGATCGACAGCCAGGTGCCCGTGGCCGCCGCCACCAGGAGCATCACGCCGTAGCCTCGGATCGGCACCCCGGCACCGTCGTCGAGCGCCGGCAAGATCCACAGCAGCATCGCGGCGACGACCATGATCGGCACCCCAAGCGCCCGGCAGGCCGGCCCGAAGCCGTGCCGCGCTGCCGCCCACGCGAAGCCCGCGCCCCCCAGCACCGCCCAGATGGCCAGCCCGAGTCCCCAGCCGAACAGCGGCACGCTGCCGCCGCCCAGTTCGAGCGCCGAGGGGATGTAAAACAGCGTCGACCGCATCGCGACTCCGATCAGCCGCCGCTCCGTGACGGCAGCAGGTGATTGTCGATGAGCCGCGTCTTTCCGATCCGGCCGGCCACGATCGCGATCGCCGGCGTCTGCGGCGTGGCCAGCGGCTCCAGCGAGTTGCGATCGACCACGGCGGCGTACTCGACGGCCATGCCCCGCGAGATGAGGTGGGTTCGCATCTGCCGCTCGATTTCCGCCACGGGCTCACCGGCCTGCCACGACCGCCCGGCCGCCGTGAGGCTCTCGAAGAGCGACGCTGCGCGGCCACGATCCTCCGCTGAGAGGTAGGCGTTGCGGGAACTCATCGCCAGGCCGTCGGGTTCGCGGACGGTCGGGCAGACCACGACCTCGATCGGAAGGCCGAGATCGCAGACCATCCGCTTCACCACCAGCGTCTGCTGCCAGTCTTTGGCGCCAAAGTAGGCGACGTCGGCAGGCACGGTGAGGAACAAGCGGCAGACAACGGTGGCCACACCGCAGAAGTGCCCGGGCCGCACCTCCCCTTCGAACCGGCGGGCCGGGCCGTCCACCACGATTTTCGTCGCCCAGCCCGGCGGGTAGATCGCGTCAGCCTGCGGGGCGAAGACCCAGCGGGCTCCGCCCTGCTCGACCGCGGCGACATCGGCCTCGAGCGTTCGCGGGTAGCGGGCGAAATCCTCGCTCGGGCCAAACTGCGTGGGATTCACGAAGATCGAGACCGCGACGTCGTCGCATGCCTCGGCCGCCCGAGCGACCAGGCTCACGTGACCAGCGTGGAGAGCGCCCATCGTGGGCACGAACCCGATCCGTCGGCCGCTGGCCCGGGCCGCGAGCACCTCCGCCCGCATGGCCTCCGGATCGGTGACGATCGCCATCGACGTGGCGGCATGTGCGTGGCGGCCCGTCATCAGAGCATCGCCTCGACGGCAGCGATGGCTTCCAGGGCGGCGCGAGAGATGTCTCCGGCATCAATCGTGATCACGGCCTTGGGCGCTCGGGAGCCACGATCACCGGTGGTCCGCAGTCGCCGCACGAGCCGGTCCTGAATCCGCAGAAGCGGCGTGAGGCCGTCGCCGGTCCGGTCACAGAGAATCGCCGCCGGCGCGAGATCAGCGAACACATCGGTGTGTTCGCGGGCGTGCCGGGATCGGAACGCGATTCGCTCCTCGAGCACCGCCGAATCGGCCGTGAGCAGGATGGCGACCACCGGAGCGACGCAGGCCTCGGCGGCCGCGGCGACGTCACTGCGGAAGTCTGCCAGCGAGTCGTGGTCGAGCGAGTCTTCGGCTGCATCCGGCAGCCACTCGCACCAGAAGTCGGCGATGGTGGCCTGCGCCGCGTCGTCCCACCGACTCACCGCGAGCGGGGCGGCCCAGGCGGTGAGGGTCTGCCGCCAGCGGGCGAGCGACACTGGAGGGCCGCCGTCAGGGATAGGCAGCGGGGCCGGCGCATGGAGCACACGGCCCATCACAGCGTCGGCAATCGCCGACGCCACCTCAGCCGCGCCGCTGCCCGGCACCCCGACCACGGCGATCAGCGGATGCGGCGTGGAGATGTTGTCGAGGAGGTCGCGCACTGTGCAGGCGCCGGCCGGGTAGGGAAGATCACCAGCGATCTCCGCGGCCGGTTCGAGTACGAAGCGCCTCGTCGCCATCCGGGGGTGGGGTACCGTGAGGTCCGCGGTATTCATGACGATGTCTTCGTAGAGCAGCAGATCGAGGTCGATCGTCCGCTGGCCCCAGCGCTCCGTCCGCTCGCGGTGCAGCGTGTTCTCGACGGCCGCCAGCATGTCGAGCACCTGTCGGGGCGGAAGTTCCGTTTCGATGAGGCACGCGCCGTTCAGGAATGGCCCCTGACCGGGAGGGCCTCCGACGGGCGTCGTCTCCCGGTAGCGGCTCACGGCCTGGAGTGTCACGCCCGGCATAAACCGGAGCAGTTCGAGGGCGCGGTCGAGTTGCTCGCGGCGTTTGCCAAGATTCGAGCCGCAGCCAATGAGGCATCGTGCCATGACGTCTCCCGTGACTCTCGGAGTCGCCGGATTGTACCGCGTGGGCACCGTCCGAACGAAACTCCGCCGCTTCGGCCCGCCGCTTTCGG
>QWQL01000218.1 GCA_003670825.1 Planctomycetota bacterium | reverse complement strand
GGTCGGCGATGAAGTAGTAGGCCTCGTCGGCCGCCTGATGGGCGCCGGGCTGGAGGTCGATGTACTGCCGGATCGCGCCGAAGTAGTTGCCCCAGTGGAAGCGGCCCGTGGGCTGGATGCCGGAGAGGGCGCGGGTGGTGCGGGCCGCAGCGACGGCGGGCGGGGCATCAGGTGGCATGGACGGAGCTCGTGGGAGAAAGTGGGGAGCCCGTCGGAGCGGGCAGCTGCAGGCTGCCGACGATGGCGGCCAGGCTGGGGGCGTCGAGGGCGGCGAGGGCGGCAGGAAGTTCGTCGAGGAGCCGCATCGAGGCGACGGGCTCCGCGAAGCTGGCGGTGCCAACCTGCACGGCCGACGCGCCCGTCACGAAAAACTCCATGCAGTCGTCGATCGTCATGATGCCCCCCACGCCGATGATGGGAATGTCGACGGCCCGACGGATCTGGTGCACGCATCGCAGAGCGATCGGCTTGATTGCCGGCCCGCTCAGCCCACCGATCACGTTACCAAGCAAGGGGCGGCGGCGGCGCCAGTCGACGGCCATGCCCTGACAGGTGTTGATCACGGTCACGGCGTCGGCGCCACCGTCGCTGGCGCCGCGGGCCACTGCGGCGATGTCGGTGACGTTGGGGGTGAGCTTGGCGAGCACCGGCAGCGATGTCGCTCCCCGGACACCCGCCACGACACGGCGGCAGATCTCCGGGTCGCTGCCCATGTCGATGCCATGGCTCACGTTCGGGCACGAGACGTTGAGCTCCAGGGCGGCGATCCCGGGCACGCCGTCGAGCCGGGTCGCGAGGGCGACGAAGTCGTCGAACGTGGCGCCGGCGATGCTCACGATCACGGCCGCTCCGCAGCCCACGAGCCACGGAAGTTGCTTCTCCAGAAAGGCATCGACGCCGTCGTTGTCGAGGCCGATCGAGTTGAGCAGGCCCGAGGCGGTCTCGACCGTTCGCCAGGGCACGTTGCCCTTACGGGGCAGCGGTGTGATCGTCTTGGGAACGATGCCGCCGAGCCGGCGGAGGTCGACCAGGCCCGCCATCTCCCGGCCGTATCCAAACGTGCCCGATGCCACGAGGATGGGGTTGGGCAGGCGGAGGCGGCCGAGGGTTACCGTGAGATCGGGGGGCAACGACGGCCCAACAGGAAGCGGCATGGAGGATCCAACGGAGAGCAGGGCACCAGAGTCGAGTGTAGTGGGTTTTTCGAGGGCCCCAAGGCTCGCCTGAACCCTCCATTCCTCCCGGTCGGACGCCGGGAGGTGGCCCTGGGAGGTCGTTTGTGCGACTCGGCCGGTTGTGTCAAGTTTGGCGATTGTGCCGTCGATACCTAAGAGGGAACAGGGACTGGTGCGCCGGGCGAGCCATAGGGGCCTCCGGTTGACATTAGTGCTTGTCAGCCATAGACTTGCGACGATTCCATCAACCGTTTCCGGCCCCTCCAGCCAGCGTACGGAGAGGCCGGCTCCGCGGTCGGAGCGTCTGAGCCGTGACCAAGAAAGACATCGTCCGGACGATCGCCGAACAGATCGACCTTCCCCAACTCCGTACCAAGAAACTGGTGCAGAAGACGTTCGACGCCTTGATCGAGGCGCTCGTTCGCGAGGGGAGGATCGAACTGCGAAATTTCGGGGTCTTTCAGATCAAGCGTCGCGAGACGCGGGTGGCCCGCAATCCCCGAACGGGTGAGCGGGTGACCGTGCAAGCCAAGAGCGTGGTCACGTTCAAGCCGGGTAAGGAGATGGAATCGCGGGTCAGGGAGATGGATCGGCGGAAAGCCACCGCGGAGAAAACGTCTCCTCCCGTACCACCGCACACGACTGAGCCTGAGGAGCCCAACCAGCCACGCCAAGGATGACGGGGGGACTGGGTAAGCAGGGAGGCTGAGTAAGCCTGGAAGCGAGCGGCCTCACGGCCGGAAGAGAGCACGAGTCACTATCGCACTGCCGCGATCGATCGGGTACATCCGCCGCGATGAACGGGCCGGACCCTCGGGCGATCAGCACTGTGATCCGAATCAGGGATGATTCAAGCGAGGGTCAGGAGGACCATGCGATGAGGAAAACTGTCTGGCTGATGAGTGCTGCGGCGCTGCTGGCGACGAGCACGGGCTGCCTCATCCCGATGTATTCCGGTGATCCCGTCCGCCGCGCCCAGCAGCTGATCTACACGTCGGAAGACCTCCGGGCCATCACCGACGAGTGGGAGCGGATCTGGTTCCTCGACCAGCCGTCGCACATGTCGCCATGGCGGACGCACGGCGGCATCCTGTAACACCCCGGCCGCGTCAGGGACGACCTTGGAGCCGTAACAGCCCTGGGGAGCTGGGGCTTCACACCCGGATCTTCGAGGCCTGCTCGACGATCAGCTCGAGGGGCACGAGGTCGCCCTTGTTGCAGCCCGGGCAGGCTTCCGCAGCCTCGGCCCAGGCCGCCGGGCTCGCGAGGTTGGAATCCCAGAAGGGCCACGTGCGGCACTGCCGGGGGCGATCCTCGTAGGCGGTGCACTTCCGCGTGGTCACGTCGAGCAGCACGCAGTCACCTCCCGACCGCTCCTTCAGCGAGCGGCGGATGCCCACTCGCTTCACGTACGCGGCCTCGAAGTCAGCGGTCGTCATGCCCTTTCGGGCGGCCATCGCGTCGATCTCAGCCTGATTCACCCAGACGTAGCCTTCCGCCCCGGAACAGCAGTCGCCGCACTGGGTGCACTGAAATCGCAGCCCGCCGGCGTACCAGACGTCTTTCGGGATCCCCGCCATCGTGAACTCCTCTTGCCTCAGACTGCTGGATGCTCAGAACACTCTTCAGCCGACGAGTTCCGTGACCGCCGCCACCAACGCCGCGATGTCGCCAGCCTCGGTGAACGGCCCCACGCTCGCCCGCACCGTGCCGCCCTGCTGCGTGCCCAAGTGATCGTGGATTCGAGCGGCACAGTGATGGCCGGCCCGCACCTGCACGCCGGCAACCTGCTCGACGATCACGGCGACTTCCGCGGGAGCATAGCCCTCCACCGTGAAACTCACAATCGGCGGGCCGTTCTCCGCTGCGACCACTCGCACGCCCGGAATCTCACGGAGCCCGCCGGCGAGCGCTGCGGCCTGGCCGCGGCAGGCCCGCCCGACCACTGCCACCGTGCGTGTCTCGAGCCACGCGGCGGCGGCGGCGAGGGCCGCGAGGGCCGGCACGTCGGGCGTGCCCGCCTCCATCCGGCCGACGAATCCGTCGGGCATCTCCAGGGAATCGCTCGCGGAGCCCGTGCCTCCCTGGATCAGCGGCTCGGGCTCCACGCCCTCTCGGCACCAGAGCATGGCCGTGCCGCCGGTGCCGAGCAGCCACTTGTGCGCCGGGGCCGCCACGATATCGGCCCCGCAGCCACCCAGTGAAAATGGAATCTGTCCGAGGGTTTGCGCCGCGTCGAGCAGGAGCCAGCCACCGCGGTCGTGCGTGACGGCCGCGATCGCCGGCACGTCTTGCAGGGCTCCGGTCACGTTCGACGCATGGCTGAGCGTGACGAGCCGTGTCGCCGGCGTCCAGGCCGCGGCGATGGCGGCGGGGTCGACACGGCCAGCCTTGTCGCACGACACGATTGACAACGAGATCATCCCCCGACGCTCAAGCCAGTGGAGGGGCCGAAGGGTGGCGTTATGGTCGGCGGCCGTGGCGATCACGTGGTCGCCCGGCTTGAGCAGGCCGTGGATCGCCATGTTGATTGCGAGCGTGCAGCCCGCGGGAAGCGCGACACGCTGCGGATCGACCCCGCCCAGCAGCCGCGCGGCCGCGGCCCGGGCCTGGTCGCGGATGGCATCGGCCTCGACGGCCTCGCGATAGGCTGCGCGGCCCGCTGTGGCGCCGAGCTGGCGGGCGGCGGCATCCCAGGCGGCGAGCACGGTGTCGGGCTTGGGCCACGTCGTGGCCGCGTTGTCGAGGTAGCGTCGCCCTGGCGTCGTGGCGTGCATGATTAGCCCCCAATCTGATACATCGCGCGGGCGGGCCGCTCGAAGGCTGGCGTGTCGATGCCGTGGGCGGCCCGCTTCGCCGCCACGCAGTCGCGGATCAGGGCCGCGATCGCGTCGTCGTCGCCCCCCTCGCGGAGCAGCCGACGGGCATCCCACTCGACCGTTGAAAACAGGCAGTTTCGTACCTGACCGTCGGCGGTGAGCCGCAGCCTGTCGCAGCGGTCGCAGAAGGGGCTGCTCACGGGGTTGATGAACCCCACGCCGCCGCCATCCACCCAGCGGTAGTCGATCGCGGGCTGGCCGACATCGGCTCGGGTGTCCGCGACCAGCGGGCCGATCTCCCGCTCGAGGAGTTCCCGCACGTCAGCCCCCGACAGCACCTGCGACCTGTCCCAGGCCTGATCGGCATCCAGCGGCATGAACTCGATGAACCGCAACTGGAAGCCCTCGCGACGGCAGAACCTGGCCAGCGGCACGATCTCGCTCTCGGTGAGCCCCTTGATGGAAACCGCGTTGATCCGGATCGCGGTGAAGCCCACCTGCTTCGCCGCGGCCAGCCCGGCTAGCACGCGGTCGAGCCCCGGCCGCCGGGCGATCCGCTCAAAGCCTTCATCGCTGAGGCTGTCGAGGCTGACATTGAGCCGCCCGAGCCCGGCATCGCGGAGCGCCTCCGCCTGGTCGGCAAGCAGCAGGCCGTTGGTCGTGATCGCCACCTCGTCGATCCCGGGAATCGCGACCAGCCGCCGCACCAGTGCCGGCAGATCGCGGCGGATCAGCGGTTCGCCTCCAGTGAGCCTGATCGTGCGGATCCCCAGCTCCGCAAACACGCCCGCCACCCGGGCGATCTCCTCGTAGGTGAGCAGTTCCTCACGCGGCTTGAAGACGACATCAAGCGGCATGCAGTAGCTGCACCGCAGGTTGCAGCGATCGGTCACGCTAATCCGCAGGTCGGTGTGCCGCCGGCCGAAGCCGTCGACGAGGGGAGCGGCCGTCATCCGCCGCCTCCCGGCCGCGGGGCCGCCAGGGGATGGATCCATTCGCGCGCCCCGTCGGCCCGCTCCTCGCACTTCCAGATCGGTACGTCTCGCTTGATCGCATCCATCAGCCACTCGGCGGCCGCGAAGGCCGCGCGGCGGTGCGGCGCGCTGACAGCGATCGCCACGCTCGACTCGCCGGCCGCCACCGCGCCGAGTCGGTGGACGATCACGCAGGCAACCAGTCCGAATCGTTCGATCGCGTGCCGCCGCAGCGACTCGAGCGCCGCCATGGCGAGTGGCTCGTGCGCGTCGTAGGCGAGCGACCGCGTCACCACGCCGTCGGTCACACCCCGCGCCGTGCCCACGAAGAGTACGTTGCCGCCAGCGGTCGCGTCACCGACGGCGGCCAGCATGGCAGCGGCGTCGATCGGGCTGCGAACGCAGGCGACGGCGGCGAACATGGGCGGCAACGTGGGGCGATCGGTGGTCGCCATCTCAGCCTCCGCTCACGGGTGGGATGATGGCCACATCGTCGCCCGCCGCGAGCACCGTGGCGTCGGTTACGTAGCCGCTGCCGACGGCGACCGCGCTGCGGGCGATCAGCGCGGCGGCGACCGGATGGCGAGCGCTGACAAGCCGCCGCGCATCGGCGACCGTGCCGCCGGTCCAGGGCAGGTCGACGTGCCGGCTGCCGACGAGTTCGGCCATGCCCGCAAACACGGCGATCCGCAGCGTCGCC
The DNA here is from genome assembly GCA_003670825.1 of Planctomycetota bacterium. Lineage (GTDB taxonomy): Bacteria > Planctomycetota > Planctomycetia > Pirellulales > UBA1268 > QWPN01. Next base: position 1,916 of record QWQL01000218.1, on the reverse strand, counting down.
GGTGCGGCCGGGTCAGGATCGTCGTGCATCGGTTGGCATTCAGTGGTGCGGTGGGTCAGGTGGTGGTCAGCGAACCGCTCGTGGCCGTGAGCAGGCCGTCGAGGCCGTGCGGTGACCTGCCCTCGAGCAGGCCGTAGGCCTTTGCCAACACCTTCACGGGATGCACGGCCGGCTTGGTCGTGCCCTGCTCCATTTGTATCCGGCAGGCGCTGCACTCGGTAGCGCCCGCCTCGATACCGCCGGCCCGCATTGCCGAGACGAGCCCGAGTCCGATGCGGAGGCTCGTGCGGTAGTTCTCGCGTGCCAACCCGAACGTGCCGGCCATCCCGGAGCAGCCGCGGTCGACCCCCTCGAGCGTGAGCCCTGGGATGAGCCGCAGCAGGTGCTCGGCGGGCGTGGCCGCGGCGCTACCGATCCTGGAGTGGCAGGGCGCGTGGTAGAGCAGCCGCGACGGCACCGGGCGGAAGTCGAGCCGCAGTCGCCCCTCGCGGTGGAGTTCCCAGAGAAACGTCATGGCGTCGCAGGTGGCCGCCGCCACCCGGGGCAGTTCATCGTCGTCGAGGAGCAACGGGTAGTCGTGGGTGATGCAGGTGACCGTCGAGGGCTCCGTGCAGACGATGCGGTAGCCGAGCCGCACCGCCTCCGCCAGGATGCGGATATTTTTCCGGGCGAGCCGCCGGGCCCCGTCGAGATCGCCCTCGGCCACCAACGGCATGCCCGAGGCCACCTGCCGCGGGTCGACGAAGACGCCGATCCCGTTCCGCTCGAGCACGCCGACGAAGGCCTGGGCCAGCAGCGGGTCGTGCCACCGCGCGTAGGTGTCGAGGAAGTAGAGCACCCGCGGGCCACTGCGGCGGCTCGGCCGCGTGATGCCCCGGCGGGCCGCCCACTTCATGAACCTGCGGCCCGTGAACGGCGGGAGCTTGCGGCCGCGGGCGACGCCCACCGTCTTCTCGAGGATCCACCGCGACTGCGGATTCGCGATCGCCCAGTTGGCCAGCGGCTTGATCCGCCCGGCGAGCGCCGAGAGCGTATCGACGCGGGAGAGGAGCCAGCGATCGATCTCGATGCTGTTCGCCGCGTGGTGGGCGGCCTTCAGTTCCATCACGATCGCGGGGATGTCGACTCCCGCCGCGCAGTCGGTGCGGCACTGATGGCAGTTGAAACAGGTGTCGGCGACGAGCCGCACCTCCTCGGAGGAGAGGGCCTTTGGGTCGATGCCGCCGGAGAGCACGGCCGCCATCACGTTTGCCTTCGCCCGGGGCGAGGCCTCCTCCCGCGGGTTCTCGCGATACCGCGGGCAGGTGCGGGTCGCCACCTCGAGGCTCCGGCAACTGCCACAGCCGTTGCAGGCGTCACTCTCCACCGCGAGCCGCTCGCGAGCCCAGGTCAGCACCGGCAGCGGACTCACCGGCGGTGGCGACTCGACCGCGTCGGCGGGCGGGCGGGCCTGGTGGTCGAGTCCCCGCCGAAACGGGGCCAGCTCGAAGGCAGCGCTCGCACCCGCCGCCGCGGCCAGCCGCACCGGATTCAGGAGCCCCACCGGATCGAAGACCGTCTTGATGTGATCAAACACATCCGCGAGTTCCGGGAACAGGCGACGAAAGAATGGCGAACGCGACAGGCCCAGCCCCTGTTCGCCTCCGATCGTGCCACCGACCTGAGCCACCTCCGCGTAGATCGCTTCGGCCAGGGCTTCGAGTCGCTGCCGCTCGCCCGGCTGCCGCGGGTCGGCATGTGGCCGCAGGTGGAGTTGGCCCTGCCCCGCATGCCCAAAGAGCATGGCTGTCGCCTGCTGCTGCTTGAGCACCTCCTGAAACCGTCGCAGCGCGTCGGGCAGCGCTGGTGGCGGCACCACGATGTCTTCGAGGAACGGCACCGGCCGCATGGCCGCCCGCACGCCGTGGAGCGTGGAG
>QWQL01000052.1 GCA_003670825.1 Planctomycetota bacterium | reverse complement strand
GACATTCCGCAGAAGGCCTTCATGGCGGTGCTCGACACCGGGGCCGACCGGCAGTGAGGTTCTTGGCCCGGTGCGCTACCGCGGCCGGGATGGCGGATGTCTTCTCGCGGGAATCGTTCGCGCTTCCGCCGGCCGCTCGTGCTCGCTGTCGCCTGCCGCCCTGCCGGACGAGCCGCCGCCTGACGTGCCGGCAGGCCAGCGAACTGATTGGTCAGCCGATGCGAATCGCCCGCCAACCGGCCTGCCCGGCGGCGGCCACGTCGAGGTCGGGATCGTCACCCACGAGCACGAGTTCGTGCGGGCGGCGACCGAGTCGCGCCTCAACCTGGCGGAAGAACTCAACGGCCGGCTTCCGCCAGCCGATCTCGGACGATGCGAACACATGGTCGGCAAGCGTGAGCGGCGCGACGACCGGCGCGATCGCCAGGAGCCGCTCGTCGAAGTTGCTCGCCAGCGCCACCACGAGTCCGGCGTCGACGGCCGCCCGCACCAGCGCGGCCCCGGCCGCGATCGGCTTCCACGCCTCCGGCCGGCCGAAGTGCTCCCAGAGGTCGGCGAAGACCGCCGCGGTGACGGCGGTCGGCCCGAAGACATCTTCCACGATCGCCTGCCACCGGGCCCGTTCTCGGCCGCGTGAGGTGGTGAACGGTGGCGTGGCCACCGCGTCGATCCCCTCTTGCCGCCGCCAGGCCGACCGGAATCGCGAATCGATCTCGGCGGCACCGAGGTCAATGCCATGCCGCCTGCCGGCCGCGGCATAGGCCTCCGCAACCGAGGGCACGGGCTCCACGAGCGTGCCGACGACGTCAAACACCACCGCTGTCACGCCTGCCGGGAATGCCTCAGGAGCCCTATGGCCTGGGTCGAGATCGGCCGCGGTCGTCGGCAGGATAGGCACGTGTGTTAGCGTCGAGGAATCAGACCCAGGTCGAGGCCAAACACGAAAAACATGAGCGACAGGATCAGGGCGAGGCCGAGGTAGCTGAGCACCACGACCACGCCCTCGCTGGGCGGCTTGCCGCGGATCCACTCGTACGCCAAAAACACCATATGCCCGCCGTCGAGAACGGGGATGGGCAGGAAGTTGACGACCGCGAGATTCGCGCTGAGCATCGTCAGGAAGAGGAGCAGTCGGCCGAAGCCCTCGTTCGCCGACCGGCCGGCCTGCTTGGCGATCTCGATCGGTCCTCCCAGGAGCCGCGGGCTGATCTCCTGCTTGGAGAGCTTGCCGAGAAAGCCGTAGACCATCGAGAGATCTTCCTTCGCCTTGCGAAACCCCCGCCCCAGGGCGTCGCCGAACGAGCTGGCCCGGATCGTCTCGTAGACCGGCTCGAACACGAGACCCCGATCGGTGACGAACCGGTCTGCGGCCGGACTGGGCTCCAGCCGCACCTCGCGGCGATCGCCACCCGCTGATGTGACGGCGAGCATGAGCGACGTGCCGGCGGGTAGCTGCTGGAGCACCGCGGCCACCACCGGCCAGCTCGGCTGCTGCGGCGAGAGTTCGATGCCTGTGGCCGGATCGGGCTCCTCGCCCGGTTCGATAATCGTCGCCTTCGCGATTCGGTCGCCGGCGACGATCCCCGCCCGAGCCGCAGGGCCGTCGGGAACGACTGCCGCCACAACCGCATCGACCGGAATGGCCAGGCCGAGCGACGCCACCGAGGCCGGGCTACCGATGCCCGCAGTCTCGTCGTCCCGCCAGGTGACCTCCCGGGGCCGCACCTCGACGGTCCGCTGAACGCCGGCAGCGTCTGCCAGGGTGACGGCTACCGCCTCGCCGACGCGACCCAACAACGACGCATCGAGACCGAGTGGATCGCCGACCGGCTGGCCGTCGACCGCCACGAGCTGATCGCCCGCCACGATCCCGGCGGCGGCGGCTGGCGAGCCCTCCTGCACGGCCTTGATGGCCAGCGGCGTCATTGCCATGCCAGTGTCGAGCCGCGGCTGCGGCGGGAGTGCGATGCTCAGGCTCGAGACCGGAGTCGCCTGGCCCTTGGCATCCTTGCCACCGCGATCGATCGTGAGCGTCACTGGACGATTCGCCCTGGTCGAGAGTGCCGCGAACAGTTCGGCATACGACGTGACGGCCACGCCGTCGACCGCCCGGATCGTGTCGCCACCCGTGAGCGCGGGTTCGGCCTCCGCGGCGGCGCCGGCGAGTCCGCGGGAGATGTCGGCGGGCAGGGTGAGAGAGTAGGGGCTCGTGACGCCGATCGTGGGGGCCCCCAGGTCGGTGTCGGGCTTGAGAAGCACGGTGCGGGTGGAGCCGTCGGCAGGGCGACGGACGGTGAACTCGATCCCGTTTTTCACGCTTCCGACGGTCACGCCGTGACGCAGGTCATTGAAGATCGGATTCTTCCGCGGACCGATCGCGACGATCTCGTCACCCGTGCGGAGGCCTGCCCGCCAGGCCGCTCCGCCGGTGCGAACGCTCGACAGGGCGCAGGTCATCTCGCGAACGCCCAGCCCAAACGCCAGCGACGCCATCAGCACCGCGAAGATCACGTTCATGATCACACCCGCGGAGATGATCGCCATCCGCTTGGGCACACTCTGGGCGGGGTAGCTCCGGGGATCCCAGGCCGAATGGGGGCCGGCCACGGGCTCGGCGGGCAGGTCGCCCGACATCCGCGCCCGCTGCGCCTCCGCGGTGGCGGCGGAGGGGTTGTCGTCCTGTCCGAGCATCTTCACGTAGCCGCCCAGCGGCAGGATGCCGATCCCGTATTCGGTCTCACCCCAGGTGAAACTCGCCAGCTTGAGACCGCCGACGTCGAACCCGAGAAAAAACTTCTCACACTTCACTCCGCAGGCCTTGGCGACGAGGAAGTGGCCGAGTTCGTGGACGAAGATCACGAAACCCAGGCCTCCGGCGACCTGGAGCACCACCCACCAGTTCGCGGGTTTCGCAAACCACTCCAGCCAGCCGGCCCCCAGAATCGGCGCCATGGTGTTTAGGAACTCAAGCACGAACGAACCTCCTGTCTGGCCCAGGCGTCGAGGCGGAGAATCGCCTCGAGCGTGGGTTCCGCCTCGAACGGATGCTCGTCGAGCAGCCGCCCGCATGTCTTTGCAATGTCGATGAATCGCAGTCGTCCCGCCAGGAACCCGCCGACCGCCTCCTCGTTGGCGGCGTTGAGCACGGCGCCGGCCGTGCCCCCCCGGGCCGCCGCCGCATGCCCCAAGGCTACCGCCGGAAACCGCCCGACGTCGGGGGGCTCAAACTCGAGCGTCATGGCCTGGGTGAAGTCGAGCCGCCGCGCCGGCCCGGCCGTCCGCGCGGGGTAGGTGAGGGCGTACTGGATCGGCAGCCGCATGTCGGGAGGGCTGAGCTGCGCGATCACGGAGCCGTCGATGAACTCGACGAGCGAATGCACGATCGACTGCGGATGGACAAGCACGGCGAGCTTCTCAGCCGGTACGTCGAACAGCCACCGGGCTTCGATGAGCTCTAAGGCCTTGTTCATCATCGTCGCTGAGTCGATGGTGATCTTCGGGCCCATGGACCAGGTGGGGTGCCTGAGCGCCTCCGCCGGCGTCACCGAGGCGAGCGCTGCCTGGGGCCGGGTGCGGAACGGTCCGCCGCTGGCCGTGAGCACGATCCGCCGTACCTCGCTGGGCCTGCCGGAGCAGAGCGCCTGGTGGATCGCGGAGTGCTCGCTGTCGACCGGGAGAATGGTGGCGCCAGTCTTGCGGGCCAGTCGCATGACCAGCGGGCCGGCCATCACGAGCGTTTCCTTGTTGGCCAGGGCGACCGTCTTGCCCGCCTCGACCGCCGCCCAGGTGCTCCGCAGGCCGGCGGCGCCGACGATCGCCGAGACCACCCGATCGATGGCGGGGTCGGCGACGAGTTCGTCGAGGGCATCGGCTCCGACGGCCAGTCGGGTGCCCGCGGGCAGGGCACCCACGCCGATCTGGGCCGCCGCGGCTGCATCGACCACGACGACCCATGCTGGCCGCAGGCGATGCGCCTGCTCGATCAGGGGGCCAACGCTGCGGTGGGCGGCGAGCAACCAGGCTGCGAAGCGGCCGCCGGACGACGCCACCACATCCAGCGTGCTGGTGCCGATGCTGCCGGTCGAACCGAGCACCGCCACGCGGAGGGCCGGGCCGTGAGCCGCGGGGTCGCCGCTGGTGGAGCGAGGTAAAGAAATCCCCTCAGGCGAGGGATTTCCAGCGTGGGGCAGCATGGGTTGAAGAGCGAGAAAATCGGTCATTGATGGGTCGGGCAAGTTTATGAGCGGGGGCCCGGAACTTCCACCGCGATGAGCGTCCCGTGGAAAAAGCACGTCTGCGGGCGGTTTGCCGCCTGACCGCGAGACAGCCTTCGGCGTTTGTCGCCACCATCGCGTCTGCTTACGATTTGGGAGTCCATGCGGGTCTTCCGGCCCGGTGGCCCCTTCTGGGCGGAGTTTCGGCATGGCTAAAAAACGTGAGGTTCCCAGGCGTCCGGCTGATCGCAAGCCAGCCCTTGGGGGCAATCTCGTCTGGCCGCTTGTGGCCGCCGGCGTCGCCAGCCTGTTTGCGTTGAGCCTGGTCAGCGTAACGCCCGAACTGTCACTCTCCTACAGCGACCTCGAACGCCTGATCCTGGCGACGTCCGCGGAGGGGAGCGATCGATTCGTGGCGGTGGAGCAAACCGACGGTTCCGAGCCCTCGGCCGTCCGCTACGGCGAGCTGCACGACGTGGTCATTGGGGCCTTCCAGGTCACCGGCAAGGTGCGGGAGGCTGCCCGCGGCGCTGCGGGCACAGCCGCTGGGGAAGATGAGCCGGCCCCCGGTCGCCTGCGGTCGCTGGCAGGCGGCCTGCCGGCGGGAGAGCGGAAGTTCCGCACGTCGAAACTCCCCAGCGAGAACTCCGAGTCGGAGCTCATGAAGCTCCTCAAACAGCACGCCGTTACGTTTCGGTATGAGGATCCCCCGAGCCCGTGGCGGAACTGGCTGCCGATGCTGTTCCTGACGGGACTGTTTGGCGTGCTCTTCTTTCTGATGATGCGGCGGATCGGCGGCGCGGGAAGTCCGATGGCCTTCGGCCGCTCGCGGGGCAAGATGTATGCCCAGGAGGATCTCGGGATCACGTTCGACGACGTGGCAGGCATTGACGAAGCTGTGGAAGAACTTCGCGAGGTCGTGGAGTTTCTCCGCAGTCCTGAGAAGTATCAGGTGCTCGGCGGCCACATCCCCAAGGGGGTGCTACTCGTCGGGCCTCCCGGCACCGGCAAGACGCTCCTGGCCAAAGCGATCGCGGGCGAGGCCGGCGTGCCATTTTTTGGGCTCTCCGGCAGCGACTTCGTGGAGATGTTCGTCGGCGTTGGGGCGGCGCGGGTCCGCGACATGTTCCAGCAGGCCGCCGCGAAGGCCCCCTGCATCATCTTCATCGACGAACTCGACGCGCTCGGCAAGACCCGCGGCACGAGCGTCGTCGGTGGCCACGACGAACGCGAGCAGACACTCAACGCGCTGCTCGTCGAGATGGACGGGTTCGGGAGCAACTCCGGTGTGATCGTGCTCGCGGCGACCAACCGGCCCGAGACGCTCGATCCGGCGCTCCTGCGGCCCGGCCGCTTCGATCGGCACGTGCTCGTCGACCGTCCCGACGTCCGCGGCCGCGAGGCAATCCTCCGGGTGCACGTCGCCAAGGTGAAACTCGATCCAACGGTCGAAATCGGCCAGATTGCCCGGATCACATCGGGCTTCGTCGGTGCCGACCTGGCCAATCTCGTCAACGAGGCGGCGCTGCTCGCGGCCCGCAACGAGAAAACGTCCGTCGGTATGGACGAGTTCAACGAGGGTGTGGAGCGGGTCACGGCAGGGCTCGAGAAGAAGAAGCGGGTGATCCACGAAGACGAGAAGAAGCGGGTGGCGTATCACGAGGCGGCGCATGCCCTGGTTGCCTATTCGCTGCCCAACACCGACCCGGTGCACAAGGTCTCGATCATCCCCCGCGGCCTGGCCGCCCTCGGCTACACCATGCAGCGGCCGGAGGACGACCGGTACCTGCTCACCCAGAGCGAACTCGAGAGCCGGATCCAGGTGCTACTCGCCGGCACGATTGCCGAGGAGACCGTCTACGCCGACGTCTCGACCGGAGCGCAGAACGACCTGGAGCGGGCCAGCGAAATCGCCCGCTCGATGGTGATGGACTACGGGATGAGCCGGCTGGGCCGGGTGACATACCGGGAGAGCCCCCGATCACCATTCCTGGCGGCCGCCGCTGGCGACCTGCCCACGGCCCGCAGCCACAGCGAGCAGACGGCCCGCGAGATCGACGAGGAGGTCCGCCGCATCATCGACGAGGCGATGACGAAGGTCCGGCGGATCATCGAGGCGCGGCGGGGGGCCCTGGAGGCGGTGACGAAGCGGCTGATGGAGTGCGAGGTGATCAACGGCACGGAACTCAAGATGATCGTCGACGCCTCGACCGGCGTGCCCCAGATCGTGCCCGGCACCGACACCGACCGCCGCCCGGCCCGGGCTCCGCTGACCGACGGCGGGGAACTGTCGGGGACGGCCGAGGCCTGAGTGTCGGCCGGAGCGTGGGAGCGAACTCCGGCACCACCGCCACAATCGGCATCGCCTGCCCCGTCTCGCCTCCTGCTCACGGTGTGGCGGCCCGGGGTTCGATACCTGGCTCATCAGGGCCGCGGTGGTTCGCGGCCTGCCGGTGGAGGAGCACGCGGACGGCGGCTGTCACGATGAGCAAGAGTTTCTTCCTGGCTGGGGGCATCTTCGCGTGCGTGCTGGGGCTCGAAATGCTGCTGGTTGATTCCGCGGTGGTGGCGCCGCTCAACGGCAGCGGGCCGCCGCAGACCTTTCAGGCCCCTGACTGGGCTCCCTGGACGCTGCTTTCAGTCGGAGCGGTGACGATCCTGCACTTCGCAAACCTCCAGGGAAAATCGGCGGGCACGACGCCGGTCCGGGTGCCGGGGAGCCACTGGTAGGCGCGACGCCAGCGGTTGGTGGCGGGCGGCCGCTGCGGTTATTTTCAAAAGCGACTGCCGGCGACCGCGGCGACTGGTGGTGCCGGTAGCCAGCGGTCTGTATCGCACCGGAAAGCCCCTTTCATGACCGCGGTGAATCAGGCGGTCACGACGCGGGCCAGACCCTCACGGGATACGGTGCTCTACGACGGCCAGTGCCGCTTCTGCCGCGGCCAGATCGCGATCCTGCGGAAGCTGGATCTCAGTGGCGGCCTGCAGTTTACGTCGCTGCACGACCCGAGCGTGGCAGTCGACTTCCCGGAGGTTTCCCGGGCCGACCTGCTCGAGGAGATGTTTGTCGTGGACCGCCGAGGGCGGGTCTGGAGGGGTGCCGGGGCGGTACGGTATCTCTCCCGCAGGCTCGTGCTGCTCTGGCCGCTCGCCCTTCTGCTGCACGTGCCTGGCAGCATGCCGCTGTGGCAATGGCTCTACCGGGTAGTGGCCCGCAACCGCTACCGGATCGCCGGGTCGTGCGATGAAGGCAAGTGCCGGATTCCCTGATGGGTCCGATGCCGAGACACCCCCGCGGCATCCGTCACTATCAGAGCAGGCAGAGCCGGAATCACAGGAGGAGCAGGGTAACCATTATTACCCTAGCCCACCGACT
>QWQL01000219.1 GCA_003670825.1 Planctomycetota bacterium | reverse complement strand
GTGGGCATCGCGCCGGGCAAGCCCGACGAGAGCCATCTGATCGTGCAGATCACACCCGATGCCAGCGGCCAAGCGGAGATGCCGAAGTCCGGCAAGCCGTTGGTGGCGGCCGAACTCGCGCTGGTGCGTCGATGGATCGCCGAAGGCGCACACGACGACACGCCGGCCAGCGCCGGCCAACGGATCGACAAGGAACATCCCCCCGTCTATTCGCGGCCGCCAGTGATCACGTCGCTCGACTTCTCGCCCGATGGAAAACTGCTGGCCGTGTCGGGCTTCCACGAGGTGCTGCTATTTGATGTTGCGGATGGAACGGTGCCGCGGGCGCCGATCAGCCGGTTGGTCGGGCTGGCCGAGCGGGTGGAGCGGGTGCGATTTTCGCCCGACGGCACGAAGCTGGCTGTCACAGGCGGCAGCCCTGCGCGGATGGGCGAGGTGCAGATATGGAACGTGGCCGACGGCACGCTACTGCGGTCGGTGCCTGTCACGTTCGACACCCTCTACGGCGGGTCGTGGTCGCCGGACGGCACGTTGATCGCCTTCGGATGTTCCGACAACACCCTGCGGGCGATCAAGGCCGAGACCGGCGAACAGGTGCTCTACCAGGGCGCCCATGAAGACTGGGTGCTCGACACGGTTTTCGGTCCCAAGGGGGATCACGTGATCTCCGTGGGCCGCGACATGACCGTCAAGCTCACGGAACTGGCCACACAGCGGTTCGTCGACAATATCACGTCGATCACGCCGGGAGCCCTTCGCGGCGGACTGACAGCCGTCGACCGCCACCCGAGCCTCGACCACGTCGTCGTCGCCGGCTCCGACGGGATGCCGCGGGTCTACCGCATCCACCGCCACTCCGCCCGCGTCATCGGTGACGATGCCAACCTGATCTTTCCGCTCTTTCCAGTGACGGGGCGGGTGTTCAACGTGCGGTTCTCGTCGGACGGACAGCGGATCGCGGCGGTGGGATCGCTCGACGGCAAGGGCGAACTGGTCGTCTGCGGCTACGGGCTCACACAGGACGTTCCGAAAAACATCCTCGACATCATGGCGAAGGTGCCGGGCGAGTCACGCAGCAAAGGATCTCAGCGGTCCGAGGCCGAGTGGAAAACATTCGATGCGTTCCGCGAGGGTGCTACGAAGCTGATCTCCCGCGTCGATCTTCCCACTACGCCTGCGTATGCCGTGGCATTCCACCCCACCAGTGGCGCCGTGGCCGTGGGTGGCGGCGACGGTATCGTGCGGTTCTTCGACGGCTCTACCGGTGCCGCCGGCATCAGCTTTCCCGCCGCACAGGTCGACGCCGCCGCCGTGGCGCGAGCGTCCCTGCCCCTGCCGTGGCCCACCGAGCCGTCGGTCGAACCGGAGCCTGTCTCGCCCGCCGGGGTCGTCTCCTTTATCGTCGAGCCGGTGGCCGTCTCGCTGACAGGCCCCTTCGCCTCCACTCAACTGGTGATTACCGGCCAGCTTGTCGACGGCCGCACGGTCGACCTCACCCGCAGCGTGCGGATCGAACCCGTGGTCGGCACTGCAACGCCGCTGGTCTCGGCGGGGCCCGGCGGCCTCCTCCGCCCGTTAGCCGATGGCCAGGGCGCAGTTCGCATCGTTCATGGAGCCGGGTCGGCGCAGGTCTTCCGCGATCTGCCTGTCAGCGTGGTCGGCACCGGCAACCTGCCCGACATCGACTTCATCCGCGACGTCAGTCCGGTGCTCGCAAAGCTCGGCTGCAATCAGGGCACCTGCCACGGTGCCGCCAAGGGCAAGAACGGCTTCAAGCTGTCGCTGCGTGGCTACGATCCCATCTTCGACGTGCGGGCCTTTACCGACGACCATGCCAGCCGTCGGGTGAATCTCGCCAGCCCAGACGACAGTCTGATGCTTCTCAAGGCATCGGCCACGGCCCCTCACGCCGGAGGCCTGCTCGCGAAGGTTGAGGAGCCCACCTACCAACTCGTGCGTCGCTGGATCGAGCAGGGGGCGAGGCTCAATCCCCAGACGCCACGCATCAAGGGCATCAAGGTCTTTCCTGCTGCGGCCGAGATCGACGTTGCCGGCCGCCGGCAACAGTTCCGTGTTGTCGCCGAGTATGCCGACGGCACCACGCGGGACGTCACCCGCGAGTCATTCTTGGAAAGCGGCAACCCCGAGGTTGCCACCACGGATCGCTCTGGCCTAGTGACGGCCGTCAGGCGGGGCGAGGCCCCGATCCTTGCCCGCTACGAGGGCGCCTATGTGGCGGTCCCGCTCACCGTTATGGGCGACCGTTCCGGCTTCGCATGGACGCCTCCGGAATCGTGGAGCCCGCTCGACGACCTCGTGGCAGCCAAGTGGAAGGCCATGAAGATCCAGCCGGCGCCGCTCTGCTCCGACACCGAGTTTCTCAGGCGGGCAACGCTCGATCTCACCGGTCTGCCCCCGGCGGCGTCGGAAGTGCGGGCCTTTATGGCCGACGGCCGCGACTCCCGCACGAAGCGGACGCAACTCGTGGGCCGGCTGCTAGCGAGCGATGCATTCATCGAGCACTGGACGAATAAGTGGGCTGACCTGCTGCAGGTGAATCCGAAATTCCTCGGTGCCGAGGGTTCCAAGGGCCTGCGTGAATGGGTCCGTGCCAACGTCGCCTCCAACACGCCCTACGACCAGTTCGCCCGAGAGATCCTCACAGCGACCGGCTCCAACCGCGAGCACCCAGCCGCGGCCTACTTCAAGACGCTGCGCGACCCGGCCGCCACGATGGAGAACACCACGCACCTCTTCCTGGGCGTGCGGTTCAACTGCAACAAGTGCCACGATCATCCCTTCGAACGCTGGACGCAGGACCAATACTTCCAGACCGCCGCCTACTTCGCGCAGGTGGATCTCACCAAGGATCCAGAGAGCGGCGATCGCACGATCGGTGGCACGGCCGTCGAGGGCGCTAAGCCGCTCTACGAAATCGTGGGCGACAAGCCAGACGGCGAGATGATGCACGAGCGAACCAACAAGCCGGTGTCGCCAAAATTCCCGTTCGAGTGCCGCCATACGGTGCCTGAGAATGCTACGCGCCGGCAGCAGCTGGCCGCTTGGGTCACCTCCCCCGACAACGCCTATTTCTCCAAGAGCTACGTCAACCGTCTGTGGGGCTATCTCTTCGGGGCCGGCATCATCGACCCGATCGACGACATCCGCGCCGGCAACCCGCCCAGCAATCCGCCGTTGCTTGACCACCTCACGAAATCCTTTATCGACGGCGGCTTCGACATGCGGAAGCTACTCACCGAAATCTGCACATCGCGGACCTATGGCCTGGCGATCGAGAGTGGGAAGTGGAACGTAGACGACCGCATCAACTACTCCCATGCTCTGCCCCGCAGGCTGCCGGCCGAGACGCTCTTCGACGCGCTGCATGCTGTCGTGGGATCGCCGACGAAGTTCCCAGGCTATCCCGTCGGCACGCGGGCTGCGCAGCTGGCCGACGTGTCGAGCGCGCTGGGCGGGGGCTTCCTGCAGACGTTCGGCCGTCCGGCCCGAGAAAGCGCCTGCGAATGCGAGCGGGCGGGGGGCCTGGCGTTGGGGCCGGTGATGGCACTGGTGAGCGGCCCGGCCGTGGGCAATGTCCTCGCCGACCCCCAGAGCGAGCTGACCAAGTTGGTGGCCAGCCAACCCGACGACGACCTGCTCATTGATGAGGTCTTCATGCGGATTCTCAATCGCCCCAGCCGTGCCGCCGAGGTGGCTGCTGTGAAGACCGCGACCGGCGAGGTGAGCATCGATCACGTCGCGGTCACGGCCGAGCTATTGAAGGCCGAGACAGAATGGACCGCGAAACAGTCTCAACTCGAGCAGGAACGCCTCCAGAGGATCGCGGCCTCGCGCACATCCTTGGATACCGCGACGGCCGCCTACGAGCCCACGCGGATCGACCTGGAGCAGAAGCGGGCCGATCGGTTTGCCAAGGCGATCGTGTCAATCGAGACATACCACGCCGACCCGCAGGCAGCGACGACCCGCATCGAGGTGGAGGCAGCCAAGGCTCCGGTGTGGCAGGTGGCCGTGCCCGACACGATTGTCTCACGTGCCAACGCCACGTTCACGAAGTTAGCCGACGGCTCGGTGCTGGTGGGCGGCCCGCAGGCCGATGACACGACGACGCTGACGATTCCCCTCTCGCTGCCTTTGCTGACTGGCCTGCGACTCGAGGCCATTCCTGACCCCAGCCTGCCCCGCGGAGCCAGCGGCCGGGCCCCGGACGGCGGCTTTGTCGTCAACGAAATCGTGTTGGAGATCTCGCCACTGGCACGGCCCACCGAGGTGAAACACATCGCCTTGCACCGGCCCGCTGCCGACTTTTCGCAGGACAACATGGGCGTCAATCTGGCCATCGACGGCGACATGAATCCCGGTCGTGGCTGGGCCGTCTCTCCACGAAGCCAGGAGCCGCACTGGGCGGTGTTCGAGGTGAAGGACAAGCTGGAACTCAAGGAGCCGATGCTCGCGACGTTGAAGATCGAGCAGAGGTTCCCGGGTGGCAAGCACTCACTGGGTCGGTTGCGAATTTCGTTCACCGCCTCCGCAACCCCGATCTCGCTGGGCGTGCCAGCCCACGTAGCGGAGATCGTGGCGCTCCCTCGCGAGCAGAGGTCTGCGGAACTTTCCGCCCTGCTGGCCACGCTCGTTGCCACACACGACGCCGAGCGTCGGAAACTCTCCCAGGAATTCGCCGCCGCGTTGCTGCCACTGCCTCCCGACCAGAAGCTCGTGAATTTGGCGGCGGACCTGGCCGAGGCCCAGAAGCCTGTGCTCGACGACCCGGCGGTGATCAGGCTGCGTTCCGAACACGCCGCCAGCACGCAGCAGGTCGCCAATCTCAGGCTCACTACGATCCAGGATCTCGCGTGGGCCTTGATCAACAGCCCTGCTTTTTTATTCAATCACTAAGCTTTCCCTTCGTCCCAGCCCGCTTTCCAAGGAGCCTGCCATGCTCGTCATCCCCGGCCGTCCCGGCAAGGATCTCTGCGATCCCAATCTGGCCACCAGCCGCCGCGCGATCCTACGGGCAGGCAGCATCGGTCTGTTCGGCATCTCGCTGCCGAATCTGCTGCGACTGCAGGCCGCGGCGGCGGATCCCGCGAAGGCCGAGCACCCGGTGGCGCCGGGCTGGAACCGGGCCAAGAGCGTGGTGATGATTTACCTGCAGGGTGGCCCCAGCCACATCGACCTCTGGGATCCCAAGGAAAATGTCCCAGACAACGTGCGCAGCACGTTCAAGAGCATCCCTACAAAGCTGCCAGGCGTGCAGTTCACAGAAAACCTCCCCAAGCTCGCGGCCATCAACGACCGGTTCACGCTGATCCGCTCAATGAACTACACGCCCAACGGGCTGTTCAACCACACTGCCGCGATCTACCAGATGATGACGGGCTACACCACCGACAAGGTGAGCCCCTCGGGGCAACTCGAGCCGCCCAACGCTAAGGACTTTCCAAACTTCGGATCCAACATCGTGCGGCTCAAGCCGCTCTCGGAGCCGATGCTGCCGTTCGTGATGCTGCCACGGCCGTTGCAGGAGAGCGGCGTGGTCGGCAAGGGGGGCACGGCTGGCTTTCTGGGCCGTGACTTCGATCCCTACACGCTCTATCCGGACGGCGACGATCTCGACATGCGGAAGATGGAGAGGATCCGCATCGACGACCTTCAGCTTCGCACGGATGTCTTCGCCAAGCGGCTCGAGCGACGGGCGCGGCTGCGGGACGTGATCGACCGCACGATGCCAGAGCTTGATAAGGCGGTGGCCGACTACAAGCTCGACGAATACTACGAACGGGCCCTTGGGCTGGTGATCTCGGGCCGGGCCCGCGAGGCCTTTGCCTTCGACCGAGAGTCGGCCGCGGTCCGCGAATCCTACGGACGAAACACGTTCGGACAGAGCCTGCTGCTGGCGAGACGACTCATCGAGGCGGGCACGAGGGTGGTGGAAGTGGTCTGGCCGAAGTTCGCAAATTCCGACAACCATTCCTGGGACCACCACGTCGGGCTCGACAAGCGGATGAAGGACCAGTCGGCTCCGATGTTCGACCAAGGGCTGTCTGCATTTCTCACTGACATGGACGACCGCGGCCTCCTCGAGGACACGCTGGTGGTGGCCGTGGGCGAGTTCGGACGCTCGCCGCAGAAGGGCGTGAGCACCTCAGGCAACGGCAACTCGGCTGACGGCCGCGATCACTGGCCCTACTGCTTCACCGCGTTGATGGCCGGTGCCGGCACGCGACGGGGCTACGTCCACGGCAAGAGCGATGCCACGGCCTCGGCGCCGCTGGAGGATCCGGTGCATCCGACCGAACTGTTGGCGACGATCTACCACGCGCTCGGCATCGAGCCGGAGACGATCGTCTACAACCACCTGAACCAGCCCCGCGAGTTGGTGAAAGCCCAAGCCGTGACGAAACTCTTTTCGTAAGAGTTGCCCCTGAGCCTCGAAGTGTGCTGAAGGCCGACCTGCGCCCAAGCGGCGGGCCGGTAGTCCTCAGCCCTTCGCGGCCGGCTTTTTGCGTTCCCAAGTCTGGCCCTCTTTGTAGCGACTGGCCCGCTCCAACAACTCTTCATTCTTCGTGAGTGCCAGCACCCTGTCGAGGGCCTTCGTGAACTCGTCCTTGTGGGCATCGCGGAGATTCCGATGGTGCGCCAGTTCGACCACGCTCAGGCAAGCCGGCTCCGCGAGATTCGGATCCTCGAGATAGGGAACGACGAATCGCAGCGTCTCGATCATGCGGATGGCGTTCGCCCGCTCCAGTACCCGGCGACGGTCCTCATCGCGCTGGCAGAGGGCCATCGTCTTCTCGAGCAATTCCAGCTTCTGCTTGTCGTTGAGCTTGTTGTCGGGAAGCGGCGCGATCCGGATCAGCGAGCCCAGCAGCAGTTCCCGTTCCGCCGGATCCTTGGCCTTGCCCAGAAGGTCGAGAAGCCGCTCCGAGACGCTGGCGTCTGGCCACCTCGTCAACGCCGTCAGGCCGAGCTTACGCTTGGACGCGTCGGGATCTGCGATCATTCCTTCGACGATGGCGACCGCGGCGAGGCCCCCGACGCGTCCGACCGTCGGCAGCAGTGTTTCACAGGACGAGTCATCTATCGACTTGAACTGCTTCAAAAACAGAGCGGCAGCGAGGTCTTTGCCGCTGTTTTGAGTGCAGACCGCCACGAGCGACCGTTCTGCTTGATCGCGTTCCGCACCGGCGGCCGCCTTGAGAACGCCCTGCACCATTGCAGCCACCTGATCCGGTCCGCCCATCCTGCCCAGCGATCGCATGGCTGCTGTCCGGACGACGGCATTGTCGTCGCTGGCCGCAGCGGCGATGTCGGCAACCGCGGCCCGCTCGCGCCGGTCTGCCAGAATTTCAAGGAGCGTGGCCCGCACGCCCGGCTCCGCCGACTTGGCGGCTGCCATGATGGACGCGACGGTGTTCGGACCTCCCACGACCACGAGGCCGCGACGAGCTGCTGCTTTCTCCAGATCGGATGCCGTCAAGGACTGCAGCAGCACGCGCACCTCCGCAGCTCCACCGATCGCACCGATGCAGCGGACCGCCGCCGCCTTGACGGCTTCGTCTGTGGATGTGCCG
>QWQL01000118.1 GCA_003670825.1 Planctomycetota bacterium | reverse complement strand
CCCCTCGGCGACGTGCACCTCTTCCCGATGAGCGCTGATGACGCCCGCATATCGCGTGCCGATATTCTTGAAGACCGACTGCGGCGTGACGATCTCGATCGACTCGCACGTCTGATCGCCGTGAAAGACGAAGGTGCCCTCATGAACCTTCATCGCTCTCCGTGAATCGATCGCGAACCTCGAGTTTCCCTCCAGGAGGATGCGGGCTCCGCCATCGAACCGGATGCTCACGCTGCCAGTCGTCAGGTGGTACGCCCCGGGCGTGAGCCGCGATCCCGGCACCACGGCTGTATCGTCGAGGATCGCGTCGGCGCTCGCCGACGCGATCGTCGCCACGTAGCCGGCTGGAGCGGTCTTCACGTCCGCGATCGCCGGGTTCCCCGTGCGATCCACGACGCCCTTGAGGCCCATCGGGGGCACCACGAGCCACGCCAGTAGGAGCGATGCGGCAATCAGCGATGCGACGGCGATGACGCCCCACGACGCGAGGCGGGGCCGCAGGGACACACGGGGAACTTGTCCGCCCGTCAGGGCCGCATGCATGTCGAGGTAGCGGACGTAGAACCGGCGCGCCTCGTCACTCGACTGAAGAAGCCTCGCTAACTCGGCTACCTGCCCCTCGTTGGCCGTCCCATCCACCACCGCAGACAGGAGCGGGTGAAGGGATTCCCGATCAGACCGATTCATACGTGACCCCCTAAGACAACCGAGCTGTCTATGCAGTCGAAGAGGAGGCGTCGGACGCGTTCAAGGTTGCGAAACATGGTGCGACGGCTTTGTGAAAGTGAAGTTGCAATCTCATCAGTCGGGGTTCGATCGACGTACCGTGCATCGATCAGCCTGCGATCACGGTCACTGAGTTTGCCGAGGCACCTCTCGAGGGCGACGAGTCGCTCGGCAAGCACGGGCTCTTCCTCTTCCCGGGCAATCGCGAGCAACTCGAGCACCTCGGTCGGCAAACGGACCATACGGCGGGGCCGCTGCTGTTCGTGAAACTTCAACACCTTGAGGTAAGCGAAGCGACAGGCCCACGGCAGGAACGGCCGCGATCGATCGTATTCGCCGAACTTCCGCGAGATCGAGATCCACACCTCCTGCAAGACGTCCTTCACGTCTTCCTCATTGGGCAAGAGCGTGAAGACGTAGCGACGCAACTGTTCGTAGTTGGCCGTCACGAGATTGAGGAACAGTTCGTTGTCAGGCTCGGACAGACCGGCCATAGTCACTCCCTTCGCGCAGGGGGGTGCGGGAGGGCTGACCCCACCCCGATAGATTCCGATCTCATCCTGGATTGTGCCACGGCAGCCGCGACGTGGCACTTTTTCCGTTTCTGGCGGAACTTTAGGGGGTTTTGGGGATCCGCCCGTTTTTCCCCACGGCCGAGGTCGGCGACGCACCTTCGCCGGCACACCTTCGCTGATGTAAGGAGATAAAAGCATGGGGGGCGAGGCCGCATCATCCGGGCTCCGGAGCGGGAAGCAATCTCGGGCGAGCGACGGCCAGACGAACTCGCCTGGTGGAACCACCGGGCCCTTCGTCGCCGTCACCGTCTTGTTCTTCTTTTGGGGATTCATCACCGTCATGAACGACGTGCTGATCCCCTTCCTCAAGTCGAGTTTCGCGCTGAGCTACTTTCAGGCGGGCCTCGTCCAGTTCGCGTTCTTCGGCGCGTTCTTCGTGGTCTCGCTGATCTACTTCGCGGTTTCGGCGAGCGGTGGCGATCCGATCAACCGCATTGGCTACCAGCGGACCATTGTCGCCGCGCTCGTGGTCTGCGCGGCCGGATGCGGGCTCTTTTCGCCGGCCGCCGCCTCGGAGTCATACCCCTTCTTTCTCGGGGCGCTGTTCCTGCTGGCCACGGGCGTGACGCTCCTGCAGATCGCGGCGAATCCTTACGCGGCGATCCTCGGCAAGCCGGAAAACGCCTCGTCACGGCTCAACCTGGCCCAGGGGCTCAACTCGTTGGGCACGACCATCGCCCCGATCGCCGGCGGGTTGCTGCTCTACAAGGTGTTTGCCGAAGACGGCGCCGTGACGCTCGACGCGATCCAGACCCCCTACCTGATCTACGGCGGCATGTTCCTTGCCCTCGCCTTTGTGATGGCGTTCGTCCACCTGCCGCGAATCCAGCCCGAGGCCTCCACGCCAACCGACGGCGCCGGCAGTGCGCTTGGCTTTCCCCAGCTGAAGCTCGGCATGGTGGCGGTCTTCATGTATGTCGGCTCCGAAGTGGCGATCGGCAGCTACCTGGTGAGTTTCATGGGAGATCCGGCCGTCATGGGCTGGGAAGAAGGGATCGCCAGCCTGTATCTCGCCTTCTACTGGGGCGGGGCGATGATTGGTCGCCTCTGCGGCGCGATCGCCATGGCCCACACCGCGAACCCAGGCCGCAAGCCGCTGCTGATGGTGGCGACCGCTGCCGTGCTGCTGGGGCTCGTGTACTTCGTCACGGCGCTGCGGTTCGAGGACGGTCGGCTGCTGATCAGCTTTCTCCCGATCGTCGAACTCTGGCCGTTCGCCCTGATGATCGCGGTCTGCCTGGGGGCGTTTGCCGTCGCCCGCGGCGACCCTTCGGCGGTGCTGGCTCTGTTCTCGGGCACGCTGTGCCTGCTGCTGATCATCGCCGCGTGCGCGACCGGCAAGGTCGCCCTCTGGGTGGCCCTCGGCACCGGTCTGTTCAACTCGATCATGTGGTCCAACATCTTCACCCTGGCAATCGATGACCTCGGCGAGCACACCTCCCAGGGCTCGTCCCTCCTGGTGATGATGATCGTCGGTGGAGCGCTGCTGCCGCTGCTGATGGGGGCCGTCGGCGACGCGGTCGGCATCCGTCAGGCGTTCCTGATCTTGATCCCCTGCTACCTCTACATCGCCTTTTACGGCTGGTGGAGCCACCGCCGGATCGCCGCCAAGAGGGCTGGCAAGGTGGTCGCCAAGGTGGCCACCCCATGATCGCGGCCCCCAAACTCGCCGACGACCCCCGGGTGGTGCTGACGCTCGACGCCGGCGGGACGAACTTCTCGTTCTCGGCGATTCGCGGCGGTCAGCCGATCGGCGACTCGGTGACGCTGCCCGCCGAACCGCACGACCTCGACGCGAGCCTGCGAAACCTGGTCGCTGGCTTCCAGACACTCGTCGACAAGCTCGACCAGAAGCCGGCTGCTATCAGCTTCGCGTTTCCCGGCCCGGCCGACTACCCGAATGGCGTGATCTTCAATGTGGGTAACCTGCCCGCCTACCGGGGAGGCGTGGCGGTCGGGCCGATGCTGGAGGAGCGGTTCGGGGTGCCTGTCTTCCTGAACAACGACGGCGACCTGTTCGCCTATGGCGAGGCGATCGCCGGACTGCTGCCGGAGATCAACAGGGAACTCGAGGCCGCCGGCAGCCCCAAGCGATACCGTAACCTGATCGGGCTGACGCTCGGCACGGGCCTGGGGGGCGGAATCGTCATCGATGGCCGCCTGCTGACCGGCGACAACTCGGCCGGCGGCGAGTTCTGGCTGCTGCGAAACAAGGTGCGCAGCGACTGTTTCGCCGAGGAGGGCGCCAGCATCCGGGCGGTGCGATCGGCCTACGCCGAGGCCGCAGGGGTGGCGGCGGACGGCCTCTCGCCCAAGGATATCCACGACATCGCGACGGGCGAGGCGGCCGGCGACCCGCAGGCCGCAAGGCAGGCGTTCGAGAGGCTCGGCGAGGTCGTCGGCGACGCGCTGGCCAACGTGCTGACGCTCATCGACGGCCTGGCAGTGATCGGCGGCGGGCTTGCCGGTGCGGCCCCGCTGTTCCTTCCGCGGGTGATGGCCGAACTCAACGGCACGATCTCCAGCTACGCGGGGGGAACGACCGGCCGGCTGATCCAGCATGCCTATGACCTCGGCGACCCTGCTCAGCGAAGGGATTTTTTACGGGGCGAGGCCCGTGAAATCGCGGTTCCGCACTCGAACCGCACCGTGGTCACCGACCCGCGAAAAAGGGTCGGCGTCGGCGTCTCAAGGCTCGGCGCCGGCCGCGCGGTGGGCGTTGGCGCTTACGCATTCGCCCTCAACCGTCTCTGACACACGTTTTGATCCCACCCTCCTCGGGCCTCCAACGATGAATCGCCTCCCGCTCGTCACCTGTCTCCTGGCTGCCCTCGTGACACCGGTCGCTTCTCTACGTGCCGCGAATGACTTCACCGGCCACGTCGATCCCTTCATCGGTTCCGGAGGCCACGGCCACGTGTTCGTCGGGGCCAGCGTGCCGTTCGGCGCCGTGCAGGTCGGCCCCGCGAACTTCCACCAGGGCTGGGACTGGTGCTCGGGCTACCACTTCTCCGACGACGTCCTGGCGGGGTTCTCGCATTTGCATCTCGGCGGCACCGGCATCGCCGACCTGGGTGACATCCTGCTGATGCCGTACACCGGCGAACTGGCCACCGGCCCGGGCTCGCGGAAGGACCCCGACGCCGGGTACGCCAGCCGCTACAGCCACGACCGGGAGCAGGCCCGCCCCGGCTTTTACGCGGTCGACCTGCTCGACCACGACGTGCACGTCGAGTTGACCGCCACGGAGCGGGTTGGCCTGCACCGCTACCGCTTCCCGGCCGACAGGCGGGCGCACCTGGCGATCGATCTGCAGTTCGAGAACGGCGGCGGCCGCGTTGTCGAGTCGCGGCTGCGCCGGGTCGACGAGACGACGATCGTCGGCTACCGCCGGTCGAAGGGCTGGGCGAAGGATCAGCGGGTCTTCTTCGCGCTGAAGTCGTCCAAACCATTCGCCGAGTTCCGCATCTTTCGGGGCGACCTCGCGGTGGGCGGCGAGTCAGCCGAGGGCCAAGGGCTGCGGGCCATCGGCACGTACGAAGGTTCGCCGGGCGAGGTGCTGGTGCGTGTCGGCATCTCGCCGGTCAGCGAGGAGAACGCGCTGGCGAATCTCGAGAAGGAAGCCGGCACTGCGGATTTCGATGCCGTCGCCGCAGCGGCCAAGGCGGCCTGGAACGACCAGCTCGGCCGCATCCAGATCGAGGCCGACGACCGCACGAAGCGCATCTTCTACACCGCGCTCTACCACACGATGATCGCGCCGGCGTTGTTCAACGATCACAACGGCGACTACCGCGGCGCTGACGGAGAGATCCACCGCAACCCGGGGTTCGACACCTACACGATCTTCTCGCTCTGGGACACCTACCGCGCGGCGCACCCGCTGTTCACGCTCACCCAGCCGGAACGGGTCGGGCAGTTCATTCAGACGATGCTTGCCATCCGCGACCAGCAGGGGAAGCTGCCGGTGTGGCATCTGATGGGGAACGAAACCGACACGATGGTCGGGTATCACGCCGTCCCGGTGGTGGTCGATGCCTACTTCAAGGGCCTGCTCGACGCCGACCCGGAGCGGGCCTTCGAGGCGATCAGAAACTCCGCCATGCAAGACGAGCGCGGCCTGGATGCCGTCAAGGAGATCGGCTACATCCCCGCCGAGCGGCACGGCGAGTCGGTCGCCATGGCGATGGAGTATGCCATCGACGACTGGTGCATCGCCCAGATGGCCAAGGCACTCGGAAAGCAGGAAGACGAGCCGTATTTCTCCGGTCGGGCCAAGGCCTACCGGGAGTACTTCGATCCTGCCACAAAGTTCATGCGGGGCAAACTGTCTGACGGCACGTGGCGCGAGCCGTTCGACCCCGTCGCGTCGTCCCACCGCCGTGACGACTACTGCGAGGGAAACGGCTGGCAGTACCTGTGGCTCGTGCCCCATGATCCCGAGGGATTGATCGACCTGCTCGGCGGCGACGAGGCCTTCGGCGAAAAGCTCGACCAACTGTTCGCGGTGGAGTCGGTGAAGAGCGAGGGCGCCTCGGCCGACATCTCCGGGCTCATCGGGCAGTATGCCCACGGCAACGAGCCAGGGCATCACACCACGTATCTGTATGCCTTCGTCGGTCAGCAGTGGAAGACCGCCAAACTCGTGCGGCAGATCCTCACGACCCTGTATAGCGACCAGCCGGACGGCCTGTCGGGGAACGAGGACTGCGGCCAGATGTCGGCCTGGTATGTCTTCTCGGCGCTGGGCATCTACCCCGTCAATCCGGTGGCGGGCGTCTACGTTTTCGGCAGCCCGATCGTCGACAAGGCGACGATCGCCGTTCCTGGGGGCAAGTCGTTCACCATCGTCGCCAAGAACAACTCGCCCGTGAATCTCTTCATTCAATCGGTGGAACTCAACGGCAAGCCCTACGGCAAGTCGTACATCACCCACCCAGACATCATCGCGGGCGGTGAACTGACCTTCGTGATGGGACCCGAGCCGAACAAAGCATTCGGGAGCGCGTTGGAGGATCGTCCGCAGTCGGTGGTGATGTCGCGTTCGACGAAATAGCCGACTCGGTGCGAGCCACGATTCCGAGCGGTTTGCCCGCGGCCTCACGGCCGATCGGCTTTCACGGTACGCCCCTCATCGAGGTCGCCGGCCAACCTGCACGGTCACGCCGGCCTCGGTGCCGCCGCGGACAATGCCGAGCGGAACCTGCTCGCCGATCGGAGTGCGCGTCAGGTGCAGCACCAGCGCTGCCGGTTCCGCCACGGGCTCGCCGTCGAACGACACGACGAGGTCTCCCGGCCGGATGCCGGCGGCGTCGGCCGGCGACTTCGGCTCGACCGCCGCCACGAGCACGCCAAACTCCGCCGGCCCCGACGCCCGCAGCGCCATCCCGACGTAGCCCCGCTCCACATAGCCGCTCTCGAGGATCGCGAGGCTCACCGCGCGGGCCGTGTTGCTCGGGATCGCGAAGCCGATGCCCGAGTAATCTTTGCCCACGATGGCCGTCGTGATCCCCATGATCCTGCCGTGCACGTCGACCAGCGGCCCCCCCGAGTTGCCCGGGTTGATGGCGGCGTCGGTTTGCAGAAACTCCTGGTACGGGCTGTCGAGCACGCCGAGGCGGCCCACCGCACTGACGATCCCGTAGGTGAGCGTGCGATCGAGGCCGAACGGATTGCCGATCGCCCACACCATCTCTCCCACTTCCACGGTGTCGCTGTCGCCCCAGATCGCCGTGGGCAGGTCGTGTGGTGTATCGATCCGCAGCACCGCCAGATCACTAGCGGGATCGGCTCCCACGAGCCGGGCTTGGAAGTCTTGACCGTCGGCGAGCGTGACGACGATCTCATCGCTGTTGGCGACCACGTGGTAGTTGGTCACGATCACGCCGTCCTTCTCGATGATCACGCCGGAGCCCACCGCCTCATCGGTCACCCTCGTCGGTGTGAACCCGCGGAGGGCCGCAATCTCATCGGCGACCAAGACCACCCGCCGCTGGGAGGTGACGTTGACCACCGCCGGACCGATCAGCCGGGGGAGCGTGGTGAAGAGTTTGCCGACCGCCGAAAGTTCCGCCCCGGAAGCTGCGTCGCGGATGGCCGCGATCTCCGCCCGGGTGCGGGCGTACTGCATCCGTCCCACGAACGAGGGCCAGGCAATCAGGCCCACGAGGGCCACGAAGCCCGCGACCAACAGCAGCGTCCGGCGATTTGCCGCCTGGGCGGTGTCCACGGTCATACCGGTCCCTCCCGGCCCAGCATCCGCAGGCGCACCAGATTGATGGCCGTCTTCGCGGCTCGCGATCGGGCGAGATCGGGCCCGCCGCCAAACACGTG
>QWQL01000069.1 GCA_003670825.1 Planctomycetota bacterium | reverse complement strand
CCTCCTACAGTGGCACCTCGATGGCGACCCCCCACGTGACGGGCACGGTGGCGCTGCTTGCGGCGGCGAATCCGCAGGCGACGGCGGCGCAGATCCGCACCGCGATCCTTTCCACCGCCGTGCCACTGCCCGCCCTCGCGGGCAAGGTGGCGACGGGTGGACTGGTCAATGCCGCGGCGGCCCTCGCCGCGGTCGGCGGTGGCGGCGGTGAGCCGCCGGCGCAGCCCGCTCCCACGGCCGATGTGATCGATGTCTCGCCCGATCCGCGGACGACGTCAGTGTCGGCGGTGATGGTGCAGTTCAGCAGGGCCGTGTCGGGCTTCGATGCGGCCGACCTGCAGCTGACCCTCGGCGGCGTGGCGGTCTCGCTGGCCGGCGTCAGCGTCACGACGACCGACTCCATCCGCTGGACGGTTGACGGTCTCTCCGCGGCCACCGCGTCGGCGGGCACCTATGTGCTCACGGTCGCCGCGGCGGGGTCTGGGATTGTTGCCACCGACGATGCCGCCGCGCTGGCCGTCTCGGTGAGCGATACATGGGTCACGCAGGCGGCCACGATCGCCGATGCCGGCGCCACGCTGGCGACGGCGGCGGTGGTCGGCATCTCAGCGGGGGAGCTTCGGCTATCGGGGCGGATAGGCGACGGTTCCTTCGCCCGCCGCGACGTCGATCTCTACAAGGTGGTGCTCGCCGCAGGGCAGACGCTCGTCATCGACGTGGATGCCCAGACGCTTTCGGGTGGATCGACGCTCGACAGCTACGCGAGGCTGTTCAACTCGTCGGGCAGGCAGATTGCGACGAACGACGATTCAGGCGGGTCGTTCGATAGTTATCTTTCAATGCGAGTATCGACCGCTGGCACCTATTACGTCGGCATCTCGGGTTATGGCAACGCTTCCTACTCACCGACGCGGGCCGGTTCGGGCCGCAACGGCTCGACCGGCGTGTATCAGGTGCGATTCGCCTTTTCGGCGCTGGCTGCCGGCACGGGAGCGAAGATTGCCGGCACCAGAGACGCCGCTGCGCCGGCCGAAATGGCCTCGGCCTTCGCGGCGTACGGGGCCAACTGGGAGGCCGCCCTCCCGGGCACTGCAGGCGTGCGATCGAGGCGGGCCTGACGACCTGGTCAGTACTTCGGCACCGTCTTGTCGACCTCGTCGCTCCAGGCGTCAATGCCCCCGCGCATGCTCTGAGCCCGGGAAAACCCTTGCTCGCGAAGCCACTGTGCCACCCGCAGGCTCCGCATCCCGTGATGGCAATGGACGATGATCGCCGCCCCCTGGTGGGCCGACAGATCTCCGACGCGGTCGGAGATTTCCTGCATCGGAATCAGCAGGGCGCCGGCGATCTTTGCGGTCGCATGCTCCTCAGGCGTGCGGCAGTCGAGGAGCAGGGGGCGGAGCTCGACGGCCTGGAGGGCCGCGGCGGCGTCGGTCACTGAGATTTCAAGAGGCAGGTCGGTCATCGAGGGCACCGGGTGTTGCTGGAGGCTGAACTCAAGGGCGAGTCGGCAGGGCATGTGAATCGGAGGTTGAGCACGCCCGGCGACCGCGGACGCCGGCGGCGAGGCGGTCGAGGAGCCGCACGCTCTCCTCCCAGCCGAGGCAGGCGTCGGTGATCGACTGGCCGTGAGCGAGCTGCTTGCCGGGCGTGAGATCCTGCCGGCCTCCGACGAGATTGCTCTCCACCATGACGCCCACGATCCGCCGGTCGCCGGCTTCGAGTTGCCGGGCAGCGGCATCGGCCACCTCGAACTGCCGCTCGTGCTGCTTCAGCGAGTTGCCATGGGAGGCGTCGATCATGAGCCGGCCGTCGAGGCCGTGGCGGGCGAGCTCGTCGCAGGCGGCGCACACGCTCGCGGCGTCATAGTTGGGTTCCTTGCCGCCGCGGAGGATGATGTGGCAATCGTCGTTGCCCTTCGTGGAGACGATCGCGGTGTGGCCCCCCTTCGTCACGGAGAGGAAGTGGTGTGGTCGCCGGGCGGCGAGGATTGCCTCGGCCGCGATCCGCACGTTGCCGTCGGTGCCGTTTTTGAAGCCCACCGGGCAGGAGAGGCCCGAGGCGAGCTCACGGTGCACCTGGCTCTCGGTGGTGCGGGCCCCGATCGCCCCCCAGCTCACCAGGTCGGCGATGTACTGCGGCGTGATCATGTCGAGGAACTCGCAGCCGGCCGGCAGGCCGAGGTCGTTGATTTCGACGAGCAGTTCACGGGCGACCCGGAGCCCCTTGTTGATCTGATAACTGCCGTCGAGATCAGGGTCGTTGATCAAACCCTTCCAGCCGACGGTCGTCCGTGGTTTCTCGAAGTAGACCCGCATCACGATCTCGAGATCGTCTGCCAGCCGGCGTCGTTCGCCGAGCAGTCGCTTTGCGTACTCGACCGCCGCGTCAGGGTCGTGGATGGAGCACGGTCCAATGACCACGACGAGTCGGTCGGCGGCTTCCTGCAGGATCGCGTGAATGCTTCCCCGCGCCGCGGAGATCACGCTGCTGGCCTGGTCTGTGCAGGGAAACTCACGGACCAGATGCGCCGGCGGCGAGAGCTCTTTGATCTCCTGGATGCGGAGGTCGTCGGTCGGGGAGCGATGCGAACGCATGGGAAGGGAAACGGGGGAAGGAGGGAGCGGGCCGCGGGCGGTAGACACTCCCCGTATGGTACAGTCCGCCAGACCACGCGGGAGGTCGCGGCGGGCAACCCGCCGGATCCGGAGCCAGCGGCGACATAAGGGGATGCGATGAGGCGAGTCCACCAGACGAGGGGCATGCGGGCGTGGTCGATCGTCGGCGGGGCGGTGGCGCTCGGTGTCGGCGTCGCGGCTGTCACTGTCGGGGCCGACGACATCTCCCCCGGAAAGCCCGGGGGCGACCAGATCGCCCGCGAGAAGCCGGCGGACGACAAGCCATCTGACGACAAGCCAGCCGGTGAGAAGCCGGCGGCCGACACCGCGACCGTGGACCGTGGGCCGTTTGAGTCGGCAGTCGTCGCGAAGGGGGCGTTCGAGCCGGTCGAGCATGTCGTCGTCGAGTTTCGGCCCGAGGCCTGGTCGCAACCGCTCGAGATCGTGCGTGTGGTGACGCATGGATCGCGGGTCAACGCTGGCGATCCGCTGGTGGAGTTCGATACGAAGAAACTCGACCGTGCCATCGAGGACCTGAAGGTGGAACTCGCTGCCGCCGCGAATGCCCTGGAGATCGCCCGCCGGGAACTACCCGCAGCCGAGGCGCTCCATCCACTGGAGATGGCCGACGCCGAGCGGCAGGCCAAGATCGCCGCCGAGGATCTTGCCCGGTTTCTCACGATCGACAGACCGCTGGAGGAGGAGTCGGCCCGCTTCAGTCTCCGCAGCGCGGAGGAGCGGCTGAAGTACGCCCGCGAGGAACTCCGGCAGCTCGAGGCCATGTACAAGGACAAGGATCTCACCGAGGAAACGGAGGAAATGATCCTTCAGCGGACGCGGTTCGACGTCACGCAGGCCGAGTTTTCTCTCAAGCGGGTGGCCGAGGCCATGGAGCAGGAACTTCTGCTCGATCTGCCCAGGCGCGAGATCGAGGTGCGTCGTGGGGCGGAGCGAGCGGGGCTCTCGCTCGAGAAGCTCCGGGCCACGCTGCCGTTGCAGCTCGCCCAGAAGAAGGCCGCCCTCGTGAAGCAGGAGCACGAGCGGGCCGAGTCGCTCCGCCGGCTGCAGGAGCTCGAAGCCGATCGTGCCGCGGCGACGGTGCGGGCCCCGCGGGGCGGAATGGTCTACCTTGGACGGCTGCGGGACGGTGCCTGGACGACCGGCGCGGTCGCCGCGAAGGCGGTGGTGGGCCAGCCGGCCCCACCCACGGAGCTCGACTTCACGGTCTTCGATCCCGACCGCCTGCAGTTTCGCGCGCGGATCGAGGAGAAAGACCTGCACCTGATTCCCGCGGGCCTCGCCGGTCGCGTCGAGCCAACGGGGTATCCCGAAGCCGACGTGCCCGTGACACTCGCGCCGTTGGTGCCCGTGCCCCGCGAGGGAGCGATCGACGCGGTGTTCGCCGTGGCGGCGAAGGATGGCATGCCGAAACTCCTGCCGGGGATGTCCGGTGGCGTGCGCTGCGTCGTCGCAAAGCGGCCCGAGGCACTGACGGTGCCAAGCGCCGCGGTGTTTCGAGACGACGACGGCAGTCGACACGTGTTTCTGGTGGCCGCCGATGGCAAGGCCGTGAAGCGGGGGGTGAAGGCGGGCCTCACGTCCGGCGGCCGCACCGAGATTCTGGAGGGGGTCGCCGCGGGAGACCGGGTGCGGACTTCGAAACCGTGAACGGGCGTGCGATGATCATCCTGCGGGTGGTCGCCGTGGTTGTGCTGGCCGCCGGCTTGGCGGCGCGGGCTGGCGGCGAGCCACCGGTCGTCGCCGGGGTGGAGCCGGCGGCCGCGTGGATCCGCAGGTCGTCGGCGGTGGACGTGCGGGCCGAGGACCTCGATGCGGCCGTTGCCCGGGGGAGGGCGTTTCTGGTCGGCACGCAAAACCCTGACGGCTCGTTCGGCTCGGCAGAGCGAACGAAAGACCTCAACATCATGGCGGGCGTGGGCTCACACTTCGGCTTCCGGGCCGCCACGACGGCCCTCTGCGTCCAGGCCCTGATCGAGGAGGACGACGGATCTGCGGAGGTGGCCGCGGTGATCGACCGGGGCGAGCGCTGGCTCCTCGACCACCTGCCCGACGTGCGGCGGGACGATCCAACGATGATCTACAACGTCTGGGCCCACGCCTACGGCATCCAGGCACTCGTGGCGATGCACGGCCGGAAGCCCGACGACGTGCCGCGGCGCGAACGAATCATGGAACTGATTGGCGGGCAGTTCGACAGGCTCGTGAAGTACGAGTCGGCACAGGGGGGCTGGGGCTACTACGACTTCACCATCGGCTCCCAGCGACCTGCATCGGCGTCGACGAGTTTCGTGAATGCGACGGTGTTGATCGCCTTCCACGATGCCAGCCGGATCGGCGCCGAGCCGCCGGAGAAAGTGACGCGCCGGGCGATCGCGGCCACAGAGGAGCAGATGCTCCCAGATTTCAGCTACCTCTACGGCATGTATCTCAAGTGGCAGCCGCGGCGGGGGATCAACCGCCCGGGTGGCAGCCTCGCGCGGAGCCAGGCCTGCAATCTGGCGCTGCGGCTCTGGGGCGACGAGCGAATCACCGACGGCGTGATCGAAGAATGGCTCGACCGGCTGATCGTGCGAAACGGCTGGCTCGAACTCGGGCGGAAGCGGCCGATCCCGCACGAGTCGTTCTTCCAGGTCGCGGGGTACTTCTATTTCTACGGCCACTATTACGCGGCCCGGGCGCTGGCTGAGATTCCCGCGGAGCTCCGGCCGCACTACCAGGACAATCTCGCGCGGATCATCATGAAGGTGCAGGATGCCGACGGTTCGTGGTGGGACTATCCGCTCTACAACTACCACCAGCCATACGGCACGGCCTACGCGCTGATGACGCTCCATCGGTGCCGCAGGCCGTGATCGCCGCGTCGCCCACCTGCTGGTGAGGGGCGACGGTGGCGGCCGTCATCCGGTCGTCCGCATCCCGGAGGCGATGCCCTGCACGCAGAGCCGCAACAGGTCGCGGTAATGGTCGGCCGGTGGCGTCGAGGGGTCGGCCTCGAGCGTGGCCCGGCGGCGTCGCATGAACTCGATCTGGATCAGGTTGAGCGGATCGATCGAGGGATTTCGGGCCTCGATGGACCGCTGGAACCAGGGTGTGGTGGCGAGCAGCTCGCCGCCACCGACGATGTCGAGGATCGCCTGCCGGGTGCGGTCGCGCTCCGCGGCGATCCGCTGCCAGATCTGGCGGCGTGAGTCATCATCAGTGGCCAGTTCGGAATACCGCTGGGCGATGTACATGTCGGCCTTGGCGAGCGCCAGCGTGGCGTTGTCGATCGTGGCCTGAAAGAATGGCCACTGGCGGTACATGTCGCAGACGGCCTGCCACGCCCGCCGGTCTTCATACTTCACCTCGGTGAGGGCGGTCCCCAGGCCGTACCAGGCGGGGATCATGCAGCGACTCTGCGTCCAGGCGAAGACCCAGGGGATCGCCCGCAGGTCGTCGAGCGTCCGCTCGCCGCGGCGCCGGGAGGGCCGCGATGCGATCGGCAGGTTCTCGATGTCATCGATGGGGGTGGTCTGCGAGAAGTAGCCGATGAAGCCCGGCTGATCGACCAGGTCGCGGTAGATGGCGAACGACCGCTCGGCCATCTGTTTCGCGATCGCGTTCCATTCCGGCCGCGGCTCCGAGCGGCGGACGCTCGAGGCGACGAGCGTGGCCCAGGTCACCTGCTCCAGGTGCCGGCGGGCGATCTCCGCATCGTCGTACCGCTCGGCCAGTACCTCCCCCTGCTCGGTGAGCCGCAGCGACCCGTCGAGCGTCTCCGATGGCAGCGAGAGGATGCCGCGGGCCGCGGGCCCGCCGCCGCGGCCGAGCGAGCCGCCACGGCCGTGGAAGAAGGTGAGGGCCACGCCCCGTGCGGTTGCGGCCGCATGGAGGCGACTCTGGGCGTTTTGTAGGCCGCAGCAGGCGGCGAGGTAGCCGCCGTCCTTGGTGCTGTCGGAGTAGCCGACCATCACGACCTGCCGGTCGCCGCGGCCCCGGAGATGGTCGCGGTAGACGGGCTCATCGAGGATCGCCGCGAGTGTCTCGTGGGCATGGGCGAGGTCGTGAATCTTCTCGAACAGCGGCACGATCGCGATGTCGGTGTCGGCGGCTGGTTCGCCACTGCCGGCGGCCCGGCCCTGGGCCCACCGCCATAGCCAGAGCACCGACAGCACGTCGGCCGGGCACCGCGTCAGGCTGACGACCGCGCCGCCGATACACCTGGGGCCGAAGCGGACCGCCGCAGTGTGGAGCACGCGGAACAGCCGCAGCGAATCGAGGGCGAGCGGGCGGAGCCGGTTCTCCGGGACACCGCCGACGCGGCCGAGCGTGTCGACGAGCAGCCGGCAGCGGGCGTCGTCGTCGAGTGACTCGTAGGCGTCGGCATCGGCGACCACCCCGGCCGCCGCAAGGATGTCCCCCATGATCTCGCGGTAGGCACGGGCATCCTGGCGGACGTCGAGCCGGGTCATGTGCAGGCCGAAGGTCCGCACGAGATCGAGCCAGGCCTGGGCGGGCGACTCACCAGACGCCACATGGTCTCGGGCGAGGCATTCCAGCAGCGGCGTTAGATCCGCCTCGAGGTCGTCGCCAGAGCGGTAGGCCCAGCCGCTGGCCGGCGCGTCGAGTGCCGCAGCCTGCGAGGCCTCGAGCCGAAACCGGATCATCCGGATCCAGCGGCGGTACATCTCATGCTCGGCGATCGGTTCGAGCGCGGCGGCCAGGTCGGGCCACCGGGTGACCAGGTCGGCAAGCCGCTCGGCGAGCGGCGCGGCGGCCCCGGTCACGTGGATCGACACCGTCAGCAGGTCGTGCAGTTGGTGGCACCAGTCGACGTGGCAGGCGATCGCCTCCGTGCGAAGCCGGAGCAGCGTTTCCGCGGTGACGTCGGCGGTGACGAACGGGTTGCCGTCGCGGTCTCCCCCCATCCAGGAGCCGAACGAGAGGAATGCCGGCACGACGAACGTCTCGCCGGGGTAGTACTCGGCGAGGGCGCGGCGGAGCGAGGCATGCACCTGCGGCACCGCCTCCCAGAGCCGCGGCATGATCGACAGGCCCCGGTCGACCTCGTCGAGCACCGTGGGCCGCGTGG
>QWQL01000203.1 GCA_003670825.1 Planctomycetota bacterium | reverse complement strand
CCACGGCCACCATCGACAGGGCCACCCGTCTGGCCCGGTACGACTCCGCGTGGATCAGCCCCACGCCGAGCAGGGTGAGCATGCCGAGCACCCCGACGATCGTCCACCGCGTCGGTGGGGGGCGGGTGGCGGCAATCCGCAGCCTCGTCTCGCGGGCATCCGAGGCCTGGCGAAACATGTCTCTCAGTTCCGTAAGGTCACTACCCTCCGGCAACTGGTGGATGGCACCGCGGAGGTCGCGGAGTGGTGGCGCTGGAACTCGCGGAGAAGCGAGGTGGGCCATCTGCGGCCACTCCTCGGCAGCGATGAACTCGACCGTCTCGCGAAGGGCCGCGGTCAGATTGCCTCGGTGGCCGTCGTCGACATCGACGGCTGCCTGCCACATGTCGCGATACATCGCGGCCTCGACGCGTGCCGCCTCCTCGGCTCGGCTGTGCTGATCCCAGACCGGAATGGCGATGAACGAAATCAACAGCCCAAACGCCAGTCCGATTTGGGCGGGCACCTCGGCCTCGAACCGGCCGAGCTTCCGCCCGTCGCGGCCCGCAATCCAGGGCACGAGCACGCAGTGGACCAGCACCGCCAGTGATCCCCAGAAGGCGAGCAGGAAAGCGATCACGAAGGGCATCGGGAGGGCAAGGATCACGTCGAACACTGTGGGAACGCTGGCCATCGGCATGGTCCTTGAAAGGGGTACGAAACGATGACTAGCCATCCGCTGGCAGGCCGAAGAACGAAACCCAGCATCAGCGTCTCGGGGGTAGGGAATAGGTGCGCCCGCGGCATGAACGCAAGGCCAGCGTCGGGCCCTCGGCCGGGAAACCCGTGGGGGACGCTGGCGTGCCGGACTGCCATTGGCGGCCGTCGCGCTCCCCTTTGCCTCCCGTGCCCTATGATTCGAGAAAACGAGCAGCGGCGACGACCGGATGCCGCCGGACCGCGGGCTTGGATCCCCAGACGTGAGCGATGCCGCCGACATGCGAACCCTGATCCTCGTGCCGACGGACCTTGAGCGGCGGGTGATCGAGCCGATCGTGGCCCCCGCCCTGGGTGCCGCCGGGATGCTCGAACTCTGCGGCTTCGGGCCGGTGGCCGCCGCAGCCCGCACGGCGCTGCTCGTGGAGCGGCTTCAGCCGGACAGGGTGGTCCTCGTCGGCATCGCGGGCCGGCTCAACGACCAGCTCGCGATTGCCACCGCCCATCGGTTCGCACAGGTCGCGTGCTTCGGCATCGGCGTCGGCGCGGGCGAGGAGTTTCTGCCCGCCGGGGCGGCGGAGTGGCCGCAGTGGCCGGGTGAACCAGGGGATGGGTCCCCGGCGATCGGCGACCTGATCGACTGCCGGTCGGCGGGCCCTGCCACTTCTCGAGCGGGGCTCCTGCTCACCGCCTGCGCTGCCTCGGCGACTCCCGACGATGTCCGGCTGCGGAAGCGGTGGTTTCCCGCCGCGGCCGCCGAGGACATGGAGGGCTTCGCCGTAGCCTTTGCCTGCCGGCTTCGCGGCGTGCCTCTCGACGTCATCCGGGGTATCTCGAACACGGCGGGCGACCGCGACAAGACCCGCTGGGACATCCCCGGCGGGCTGCGGGCCGCCGGCGACCTCGCGGTCCAGACCATCGCGGAGGCGCCGTGACCGCGAGCATCCGCCTCGGCATCTCGACCTGCCCGAACGACACCTTCGCCTTCCACGGCCTGATCACGCGGGCCGTGGACTGGCGGGGCCTGCGGTTCGAGGTGGAACTGCTCGACATTCAAACACTCAATGAGCGGCTGCTCCGCGGCGAGTTCGAAGTCGGCAAGACGAGTTTTCACGCCGCCCTGCATCTGGCGAACGACTACGTGGTGCTGCCGAGCGGCTCGGCTCTCGGCTTCGGCGTGGGGCCGCTGCTCCTGGCGGCCACACCTGGCACCGTGCCGCTCGGTCTCGAGCAGATCACGCTCTGCCCGGGCAGGCACACAACCGCCGCGCTCTTGTTCGAGCTCTTTTATCCCCACACCACCCGGATCGAGCACGTGGTGTTTTCGGAGATCATGCCGCGGCTGGCGGCCGGCCGGGCCGACTTCGGAGTCTGTATCCACGAGGGTCGGTTCACCTGGCGGCAGCATGGCGTCGGGCTCGTGGAGGACCTGGGAACCAGGTGGGAGACCGAGACGGGATGCCCGCTGCCGCTCGGAGGAATCGTCGCGAACCGGCGACTGGGCGTCGAAACGATCGCCGCGGTGCAGCAGGTGATCCGCGACTCGCTGCTGCTCGCCCTGGCCGACCCGGGGGCGGCACTGCCCACGATGCGGGAGCATGCCCAGGAGCACGACGACACGGTGCTCATGCAGCACGTCGACGTGTACGTGAACGACTGGACGGTCGACCTGGGCGGCACCGGCCTGCGGGCCCTCGACGAACTCTCGGCCCGGGCGGCGTCGATCGGCCTGGGAACGGGCCGCCGGCTGCAGGTGTTTTCGGGCTGACGGCCGGGCCGCGGTGCGGGGGGCTCCACGCGGCCGGCGTGCGGGGGCGGGCTCGTCCGGACGTCGCGGCCCTGTGGCGCCCGCGCTGCCCGCGGTAGGATGGCGGGCTTCCCGGCCTGCTCTCCCGCCCTGCCCCACGCGTTACGCCCCCATGTTCGACCCTGTCCGCGGTAAGCCAGACCTTCCCGCCCTCGAGGCGTCGATCGCCAGCCTGTGGCGGGAGAACGACACCTACCGAAAGTCGCTCGATCAGCGCCGCGGCGCACCCCGGTTCGTGTTTTTTGAGGGGCCGCCCACCGCCAACGGGATGCCACACCCGGGCCACTGCCTGACCCGCACGATCAAAGACCTCTACCCCCGGTACCGGACGATGCGGGGGCAGTACTGCGAGCGGAAGGCGGGCTGGGACACGCATGGTCTGCCCGTCGAGGTCGAAGTCTGCAAGGAACTCGGGATCCACTCCAAGGCGGAGATTGAGGCCTATGGCGTGGAGCCCTTCATCCACAAGTGTCAGGAGAGCGTCTGGCGGTACATGAAGGAGTGGGAGACGCTCACCGAGCGGATCGGCTTCTGGATCGACCTCTCGGAGGCCTACGTCACCTACCACCAGTCGTACGTGGAGAGCGTCTGGTGGGCGCTGGCCAATCTCTTTGACCGCGGGCTGCTCTACCAGGGGCACAAGATCGTCTGGTGGTGGGCGCAGGGGGGCACGGCTCTTTCCAGCGGCGAGGTTGGGCAGGGCTACAAGGAGGTCGCCGACCCGAGCGTGTACGTGGCGTTTCCTCTGCTCGATGACGCCGGCACGCCGACCCGCCGCAGCCTCGTCGCCTGGACGACCACCCCCTGGACGCTTCCCTCAAACCAGTTTGCCGCCGTGAAGGCCGATCTGGAGTACGTAGTGATCCGGGAAGCCGGCGTCGCCGAGGCGCCGGAATACATCGTCGCCGCACCGCTTGCCGCGGGCCTCGGCGAGAAGCTCAAGAAGGAGTTTGAAACGCTCGAGCGGCTTCCGGGCGCCTCCCTCGTTGGCCGCTCCTACCTCCCCCCCTTCGACACCTACCGAGCCGCCGGGCCGCTGCAGAGGGCTCCGCTCGCCGCCGGCGGCGCGGAGCCCGCCGCCTGGCGGGTCGTCGCGGCCGACTTCGTGACCACCGACAGCGGCACGGGCGTCGTTCACATCGCGCCGGCCTTCGGCGAGGTCGACTACACCGTCCTCCTCGCCGAGCAGTCCCGGTTCGCGGCGGGCGGAGGCCCAGGGCTGCTCAACGCCGTCGCTCCCGATGGCACGTTCACCGATGCCTTCGGGATGGGGAGCGGGCGGTTCGTGAAGGACTGCGACCGCGACATCACCCGCGACCTGCGGGCCCGTGGGCTGCTCGTTCATCAAGAGCAGTACGTGCACGACTACCCCTTCTGTTGGCGGGCCGACGCCGATCCCCTGATCCAGTATCCGCGGCAGAGCTGGTTCATCCGCACGAGTCAGTTCCGCGACGAGATGCTGGCCAACAACGACCGGATCGAGTGGCTGCCGGAGCACATCAAGAGCGGCCGCTTCGGCAACTTCCTCGAGACCAACGTCGACTGGGCCCTCTCCCGCGAGCGGTACTGGGGCACACCGCTGCCGATCTGGGTCTGCGAGGCGACGGGCCGGGCCGAGGCGGTGCCCTCGTACGCCGCGCTCCTTGGCAAGCCCGGCGTGCAGGGCGTTGACGTGTTCATGAAGGCCAAGGCCGCCAACCCCGGCCTCTCGGACGATCTCCGGGTGCACAAGCCCTACATCGACGCCGTCACCTACGACTCGCCGTTCGCTCCCGGCGGGCGGATGCGCCGCGTGACGGAGGTCATTGACTGCTGGTTCGACTCTGGCGCCATGCCCTTCGCCCAGTGGGGCTGGCCGCACACCGGCCAGCGGGAGTTCGAGGCCCAGTTCCCGGCCGACTTCATCTCGGAGGCGATCGACCAGACCCGCGGCTGGTTCTACAGCCAACTGGCGATCAGCACGCTGCTCTTC
This sequence comes from Planctomycetota bacterium, assembly GCA_003670825.1. Classification (GTDB taxonomy): domain Bacteria; phylum Planctomycetota; class Planctomycetia; order Pirellulales; family UBA1268; genus QWPN01. The sequence continues at coordinate 3,248 of QWQL01000203.1, read as the reverse complement.
GGCCCGCAGGGCCCCGCCGACACCGTCGCCTACCCGCACCCGTTCAAGGCCTGCATCGTCCTCGGCCACATGCTCGGCGAAGACGGTCTGAAGATGAGCAAGAGCAAGCGAAACTACCGCGAGCCGGCCGAGATCTTCGACAAGTTCGGCGCCGACGCCCTCCGCTGGTTTTTCCTCGCCGGCCAGCCACCGTGGACGAGCATCCGCTACAGCGAGCGGGCGATCCGCGAGAGCATGCCCGAGTTTCTGCTGCGGCTCTGGAACGTCTATTCATTCTTTGTGATCTACGCCCGGATCGATGGTTTCGATCCGGCGGCCCTGCTCGACGCCCCCGGCTCGCTCGGCCACGCCGACCTCGCAGCCGCCCGCGGCTGGCGGCCTGCGGCCGAGCGCGGCGAACTCGACCGCTGGATGCTCTCGGAGCTCAACTCCGTGGCAGCGGCGATGACGGCGAAGCTGGATGCCTACGACCATTTTGGGGCGGCGCAGGAACTCTCCGGCCTCGTTGAGGCGGTCAGTAACTGGTTCGTGCGCCGCAGCCGTGACCGGTTCTGGGCGTCCGGGCGGGCTGATGGGGGCCCCGACACCAACACCGGCAAACTTGACGCCTACTGGACGCTCTACGAGACGCTCGTCACGGTGACGAAGCTCGCCGCGCCATTCGTGCCATTCGTGACAGAGGCGATCTGGCAGAATCTCGCTGTCACGCCGTTCGCTGCGAAGGTGCCGCAGAGCGTGCATCTCACCGACTACCCCACGGGTACGGCAGCGTTGGTCGATCGCGACCTCGTCCGCCGGATGGCGGTGGTCCGCGACGTCGCCTCGCTCGGCAGGGCCGCTCGGGCAACCGAGAAGCTGAAGGTCCGCCAGCCGCTCTCAAAGGTGGAAGTGATCCTGGCCGACACGCGGGCCGACGATGTCGCCTGGCTCGAAGCCCACGGCGATCTGGTCTGCGACGAACTCAACGTGAAGCAGTTCGAGGTCTGCGGTGAGCCCGACCGATACATCACGCGGTCGGTGCTGCCCGACCTCAAGAAACTCGGCCCCCGGCTCGGTAAGGATCTGCCCAAGGCCCGCGATGCCCTCGCCAAGGTCGACGTGGCTGCGCTGCTCGCCGCACTCGCCCGCGACGGCCGGGCTGAGCTTCCGCTCCCCGGCGGCGGCCTTGCCGTGATCGAGAAAGACGACGTGATCGTGCGAACGACGGCCCGGCCCGGCTGGGCGGCCGCGGAGGGCCCGCGGGCCGTGGTGGTGGTGGCCAGCGAGCTCACGCCGCAGCTGATCTCCGAGGGGCTCGTCCGCGAGGTGGTGCATGCCGTGCAGACGCAGCGGAAGGCGCTCGATCTCGAGTTCACCGACCGGATCGACCTCGTGTTCGCCACGGAGTCACCCGAGCTGCGGTCCGCCATCGAGCAGCATCTCGACTACGTCGCCTCGGAGACGCTCGCCGCCGCGGTGCTCTTCGGCACTCCCCCCACCGGCTCCGAACCGCACGACATCGACGGCCACCCGCTCTCCATCTCCCTCCAGAAAAGGTGTCAGCCACCACATCTGGGCACGATGCGCCATCCGCTTCCCTAGCCCCCCTGGATTCGTGGCTGACACCTTTTTTATGCGAGTTGCAGTGCTGCTTTCGGGTGCGGGCCGCACGCTCGACAATCTTGTCGAGCGGATCGCTGCCGGCCGGCTCGGCGCCACCATCGTGGCGGTGATCGCCAGCCGCGGCGACGTCCGTGGCGTGCGGATCGCCGAGACGGCCGGGCTTCCCATCTGGGTGCTCCCGCCGCAGGGCCGGCCGCTCAACGAATGGAGTGCCGAGGTATTTGACGCCTGCCGCGGCGCGCGGGCTGACCTCGTCGTCATGGCTGGTTTCCTTCACCTTCTCGAGATTCCCGAGGACTTTGCCGGCCGCGTGATCAACATCCACCCCTCGCTCCTGCCGGCTTTCGGCGGAAAGGGATTCCACGGGGCGCACGTGCACCGCGCCGTGCTCGACCGCGGCTGCACGATATCGGGCTGCACAGTGCATCTGGTCGACCAGGTGTATGACCACGGCCGAATCCTGCTCCAGCGGGCCGTGCCGGTGCTGCCCGACGACACCCCCGACTCGCTCGCCGCCCGCGTCTTTGCCGCCGAGTGCGAGGCCCTGCCAGAGGTGATCGCCCGCTTCACCACAAACCCGGTATCCTGATTTCTTCCCTGGAGGCCCGCCATGCACCGCTCGCTCGGAAACGTGATCGCCGATTCGCTCCAACTCTCGCTCGGTTACGCGGAGCGGTTGCTCAAGGACGTGCCGGCCGACCGGGCTGGCCGGTTCGCGACTCCCGGCGGTGTGGCGGTCGAGTCGAACCATCCCGCCTTCATCTACGGCCACCTCAGTCTGTACGCCCCGAAGATTCTCCGGCTGATTGGCCACCCAGCCCCACCCATGCCCGACGGCTTCGAACTCGTCTTCTCGAAAGATGCGTCGTGCGTCGACGACCTGGACGGCGACTTCTACCCCGCGCTCGACGAGATCGTGATCTTCCTGCTCGAGGGGTACCGGATGACACTCGGGGCCCTCCGCAGCACGCCCGACGCCACCTTCGACCAGCCCAATCCCGCCGAGGGACGCATGAAGGAGTTGTTTCCGACGATCGGTTCGGTTCAGGCGTTCTACTGCGGCGGCCACATGATGATGCATCTCGGACAGATGAGCGCCTGGCGACGGATGGAGGGGCTCGGTGCCGCCTGATCCAGTAACGTGTCCGCTTCCCTCGTCTCCAACACGCCCCTCTAGTTCCAACACGCCCCTCTAGGAGCCTCCCATGACCGACTCCGTCCACCCCCACCACGGCCCGATTTCGAGAGTGAAGTCGGGGCTCATCGGCCTCGGAGCAGCCCTCGCGATTCTCGGCATCCTTGCGATCGCCGCTCCGTGGGCGGCCTCGGCAGTCGTCGACTTCATGGTGGGTGGGTCGCTGATTGCCGCCGGGGTGACGCAGCTTGGCGCTGCGGCCAGCACCTCCAACTGGCGCGGCTTTTGGCTGACGGCGTTCTGCGGCGGGCTCTCGCTCGTTGCGGGCACGGCGATGCTGGCGATCCCAGCCGAGGGCGTCCACGTGATGACGACGTTTCTCGGGCTCGTCCTCCTCTTCGAGGCGGCCGCCAAGCTCACCGCCGCATTCTCGCTGCCCCGCGACTTTCCTTGGGGCTGGCTTCTGGCCGACGGCCTGATCACGGCCCTGCTCGGCGGCCTGCTCCTGATG
>QWQL01000084.1 GCA_003670825.1 Planctomycetota bacterium | reverse complement strand
TCGCGGCAGTGCTTCCAGCCCCAGAGGATCATCCCGAACTGCGTGCCCCAGTCGCCGAGGTGGTTGTCGGTGATCACGTGGTGGCCGCGAAACCTGAGGATCCGCGCGATCGCGTCACCGATCACCGTCGAGCGGATGTGCCCCACGTGCATCGGCTTGGCGACGTTGGGCGAACTGAAGTCGACGACGACCCGCTGGGGCGCGGCGGCAGCGGTCACGCCGAGCCGCTCGTCGGCGACCGCGCGGCCCACGGCCGCCGCGAGGGCGTCCTCACGCACGCGGACGTTGATAAACCCGGGGCCGACCGGATCGCCGGGCGGCTCGAAGAGGTCGGCGTAGCCGGGAGCCGACTGGAGCCGGCGGATGATCTCGACGGCCACGTCGCGGGGCTTCGTGCCGGCCCGCTTGGCCAGCGCCATCGCCATCGTGCCCGAATAGTCGCCGAACGCGGCATCGGCGGTCTCGCGAACCTGCTCGAGAAGGGCCGGGATCTCGGCGGCCGAAATCGCGGCGACGCCGTCGCGGGAGAGCCCCTCGATCGCCACGCGAAACGCCTGCCGCAGGGCAGACCGCAGGTTGACCCGGCCCGCTGGGCCACCATCTCCGCTCATCGTGTCGCGGCCTCGGCGGAGGGCACGGGCACCTGGATGGCATCGCCCCAGAGCCGCTCGATGTCCCAGTATTCGCGGGCCTCCGCGTCGAAGAGGTGCACGATCACGTCGCCGTAGTCGAGGACGATCCAGCGTCCTTCCTCATAACCTTCAGCGCCGCGCTTGCGGTCGCGATGCTCTTTCTTGAGCATCGCCTCGATCTCATCAGCCATGGCATGCAGCTGCCGGCGGCTCGAGCCCGTGGCAATCACGAAGTAGTCGAAGACGGGCGTGATTCCGCGGAGGTCGAGAATCCGAACGTCGATGCCCCGCGTCTCCTCGGCCACCCGGGCGGCGGCCAGCGCGCGGTCGCGGCCGTGGTCGGGCGTGATCGCGGGCTTGTTCGCGTCGTCCATCAAGGTATCCGTGCGGCTCGTGGTCATGTGGTCATCTCACCGAGTGTAGCCTTCCCACCGCGAGGGCGATGCCATGCAGAACGAGATCGGGAATCTCGATGGCACCGGGGAGGGCGTCGCGGACGATTCCCCGGGAGCCACCGGTCAGAAAGATCTCGGGCTCACCATCGACCGCCTGCACCGCCTCAGCCACAAGCCGCGCCACCGCGCCCCGCATCCCGAAGCCAATGCCGGCAGCGATCGCGGCCTGGGTCGACCGGCCCGGCATGACCGGGGGCAGGCCGCGGTCGAGATCGGCCACGGCCGGCAGCCGGCTCGTGCCTTCCGCGAGCGCGCGGGAGAGGAGTTCGGGACCGGGCAGGATTGCCCCTCCGAGGAAGCGGCCGTCGGCCGAGACCAGATCGACCGTGGTCGCCGTGCCGCAGTCGACCACGATCGCCGGCCGGTCGGGAGCCTTGGCGACTGCGGCGGCCGCAGCGGCGGCGAGCCGGTCGATCCCCACGCGGCTGGGCTCGTCCACGTCGACCTCGAGAGGCAGGTGTTCACGGGTCACCCGCCGCTGGCGGATCGAGCGATGCCGCGTCACCGCCACCTCGGCGACCGCCGCCTCGAGCCGCGCGGCAGCCGCGTCGTGCACGCTCGCCACGAGAATCACTGTCGCGCCCGGCGCCACCCGACCCAGCCAGGCCTCCAGATTGGCGGCGCGAAACTCGCGGCTCAGTAGGTCCTGCCGGCTGGTAACCGTCGGCAGCGCACGACCAGCCCCATTCCCGGCCTCGGCCACGACAGCGAGTTTGATCCGCGTGTTGCCGACATCAGCCACCACGATCGTGTCGCCGGAGCCGGTCACGCGGACTTCCTCCCCCGGTCGAGTTCGACGACGACGGCCCGCAGCAGCATGTCGAGCCCCTGCCCCGTCACCGCGCTGACACCAAGCACCTCGCGGCCGATCGCCGCCGCGAACGCCGCGCGAACCGCGTCGGCTCCGGGCAGTTCGGCCTTGCTCATCACCACGATCTCTCGCCGTTCGCCCAAGGAGGCGTCATACAGCACCAGTTCGTCGCGGATTGCCCGATAGTTTTCGATGGGGTCGCTGCCATCCATCGGCATCGGCTCGACCACGTGCACCAGGATCCCGGCCCGCTCCACGTGCCGCAGAAACTCGTGCCCGAGCCCCACGCCGGCATGGGCCCCCTCGATCAGCCCCGGCAGGTCGGCCAGCACGAAGCTCCGGTCACGGGAGATGGCCACGATGCCCAGAATCGGGGTCTTGGTGGTAAACGCGTAGTCGGCGATTTCGGGCCGGGCCCGCGACAGCCGCGAGAGCAGCGTGCTTTTGCCGGCGTTTGGTTTGCCAACCAGCCCCACGTCGGCGATTACCTTGAGTTCGAGGAGCAGGCGTCGCGACTCCCCCTTCTCGCCCGGTCCCGTTTCCCGGGGTGCCCGGTTGGTGGAGGTCTTGAAGTGCTGGTTGCCCCAGCCTCCTGCGCCCCCTCGCGCCGCCACGATCGAGTCGCCCGGGGCCGCGAGGTCCTTGAGCACCAGGCCGGTGGACTCATCGACGACCATCGTGCCGGGGGGCACGAGCAGCGTGATATCCTGGGCATTCTTTCCGTGGCAGTTGCACGCGGCGCCCGATTCGCCGTGGGCCCCCCGCCACTGCTTGCGGTGTGCCAGGGCCGCGAGCGAGTCGACCCCCGGTTCGGCACGGAGGATCACGCTCCCGCCGTCGCCGCCGTCGCCGCCGTCGGGGCCGCCGAGTGGCACGTATTTCTCGCGCCGAAAACTGCACATGCCTCGGCCGCCATTGCCGGCAGCCACTTCGATCTGCACGCGGTCAACGAACACGCCGGCACCCTCGAGGAATCACCTGGCGAACGCCAACCCAGACTTGTCAGGCCGACGCTCCGACCACGATGTTCACGCGGCGGCCTTCGCGATCGAACATCACGACGCCGTCCGACAGGGCAAACAGCGTGTAGTCGGTACCCATGCCCACGTTCGAGCCGGGGTGAAACTTCGTGCCAACCTGCCTCACGAGGATGTTGCCGGCGCGAACCTGCTCACCGCCGAACTTCTTCACGCCCCGCCGCTGGGCATTGGAATCCCGGCCGTTGCGGCTCGAACCCTGACCTTTTTTATGTGCCATAGCGATGCACCCTGCTCGTGATTCGTGGGGACCGGCGGACGCCCTTCGGTCCAGACCAGCCGGGGCATGTGGGGCCCCGACTTTAAGTCTTCAAAGTCTACACATCCCTCAGGCCCCAGGGCAGGAGGAGCGACAAATAGCCCGAAAAAACCGGAAAACCCTGCGGCTCACCGCGCGCCGCCGGTTTCGTAGCGAAACACCCAGGCATGGTCAACGCCCTCATGCACCGTCACGGCCGCGGCATACATCTGGGGACCGCGGGCCCCGAACAAACCCTGGAGCACCAAGCCGGCCACCGCCTGGGCCCCCGCCTCCGCGTCAAGGCTCGCGATCCGTTCACGCCGGGCATCCTGGTCATCGAGCATCTCCACCAGTCGCTTGCCGTCGTCTTCGTCGAGCCCGTCGATCGCTGGTCGGGCCGCCTCGAAAGCGGCCAGCGCATCGCCGGCGGCGATCGTTGCGGTGTTGGCATCGATCGCCCGCAGGGTGGCCAGGCCACGGGCTCTGGCGACCGCATCGGCGAGCCAGTCGATCCGCCGGCCGGCCGCGCCGAAAATCTCGGCGGCAGCGGCCCGCCGTGTCGCCGCATCGGGCTTCGACTCGAGCAGGCGGACGATCGTGGCCAGCGAGGTCAGGGGCTCGCGGGCAACGGCCTCGGGCGTGAGGCCAATCGGCTCGAGTGCCGCCCGGCGCCGCGCGTCGAGGGAGCCCTCCACGGGCCCGGCCGCGGCCGCAGCCAGTTCCTCGATCGACGCCACTCCAAGGTCACCGAACAGTTCCCGGAGCATGCGGATGGGATCCGCCGGAGCCGCCAGGCCCCCCGCCGTCCGCAGCACGGTTTCCAGCGGGATCAGGCTCGGCCCGCCGCCGTCGGCGTCGGGTTCGAGCAGTTCCGTCCACGCAAGCCCCAGGGCGTCGAGCCCGGCGAGCGGCTGGGCCTTGGCGTACCGCGGCCAACCCACGGTGGTGAGCAGTCGGCCGCCGAGCGTCATCCGTTCGAACATTCCGGCGTATCCCACGCTCATTTCCCGGTCCCCGCCGTCCCGGTCGTCACCAGGCCGCCAGAAATCGAGTCGCAGGCTCTCGAGGGTTTCGTCGATGTGGCTGCCGGGGGCATCCTGTGGCTTGATCTCGGAGCCGGGTCGCTGGCGCCAGCGGATCGCGTTGGTCAGGCCGCGCACGTAGATCGAGAAGAAGTCGATTCGCGGGTCGACATCTTCCCAGATCGCGACGCCCCAGCGTTCCTCGCCGGGTTGCATCTCGGTGGCCGACATCTCGACGCTGTCGAGGAGCCGGCGGCTGGGATCTTCGCGGAGGCGGATCGCCTTCATTGCCGAAGGCACAAGGCGGTCGAGGTACGCCCGGTACGACGCCAGCCCTTCGCCGTTGGCGACCGGCTCGAGAGTTTCGAGCACGAAGTGGGGAAAAAACCGGAACGGTGCCGCAAAGGTTTCCGGGCGACGCTTGGCCGGATCCGCCTCGCCTCCATCTCCATCCGCCATCAGCAACCGCCGGCCCCCGAGGTTTTTCACCCGATAGAGCAGGTACCAGATCCGCTTTCGCTGCATCCGCGCCTCAGCCGCGGGCACGTCGACGTCGAGCATCCGCGGGGCCTTGAAGGCGAACTCAAGGCACCAGATATCGCGGGGATACTCGCGGCCAAGGCCGCGTTCGACAAACGTCGTGTTCGCCGCCGCCATCTGCGGCACCCAGGCGAGCGTGGCCTGGCCTTGAGTGATCTCCAGCAGGTCGGCCCGCTGGAGCGCGTCGTCGGTGGTCGTGTCTGGAGGGATCACCGTCAGCACCCCGGGAGCCAGCCGCCGGAATCCAGGCGGATCGGCCCCCTCAGCCACCACGGCTGCCACCAGCGACGCCACCACGAGCACCGACCGCACGAGGGCAGCCAACGCCCCGCTCGGGGCTGTCACCGACTGGTTCGGGGATCGAAGCCCCGCGGAGCCACGACCAGACTTCGATTCATCGGGGGTACGAGGCTGGGGCGTTTCCATGAGCATCATCAGCCTGAAGGGTCCGGTCCGGAAACACAACCAGGGGAATTATCGGCATTTTCCCTGCCCAAACCCCACGCCCGCACGATTTTCCCAAACCTTGTTGATTCCTTATTCTGCCCACAGCACACTATCGTTAAAGTCCTGCGAACTCCAGAAAACTGGCCTCTCCGTCAACGTTGGTCCGACAGACACTCTTGTGCGGCGTGCCGCTGCCGGCAGGCAACCGTCCGAGCGATCAGGCCTCGTCACCGAAATGCTCCAGAAAAACCAACTCCAGCCGCCGCGTCCGTTCGCACACCAACTCCGCACCCCCGCGGCGGTCGAGGCAAAACCTGCTTTTGTGTCGGCCGAGGATTTCGACGCCACCGGCATTCTCACCGGCATCGACACCTGCGCGTCGGCCTACTGGTGGATGCCGGAACTCGAGGGCTCCGCTCCGCAGTCCCCGGCCGTTCGCGATGACTCACGGCTGGCAGCCGCTCTCCAGCGGCGTCGGCGGGTCGCTGATCAGGCCACCATCCGGCCGGTGTCTCGCCCGACCGCGGCCGCCTGATCGACCTCGATCGCCAGCGCCGCATAGTCTTCGGCGCCATGGGAATCAGCCGCATAGTCGAAGATCGATTGCCCGAAACTCGGCGCCTCGGCCAGGCGGATATTGCGCCGAATCCTGGCCTTGAAGAGTCGGGCAGCTTGCCACGCCGGGTGGGCCTCGGATCCGCCGGCGAAAAATGATTCCACGTCCCTGCCGATCTCACCGGCCAGCCGCGTATTTGCCTCATACATGCAGAGCACCACGCCCAGCAGCCTGAGGTCTGGATTGACCCGCTCGGCCACCAGTTCGATCGTCTCCAGCAGCTTGCTGAAGCCGTGAAGGGCGAGGAAATGGGGCTGGAGCGGCAGCAGAACCTCGTGCACCGCAGCCATGGCATTCAGCGACAGCATGCCCAGCGAGGGCGGACAGTCGATGATCACGTAGTCGAAGCCTTTATCACTGCCGGCCCGCCCCCCCGCGGCAGCGGCACACCGCGGATCGGCGGCCATGCGTTGTCTGAGGATCGATTCGCGGCCGGCCGTGCCCGCCAGAGCCAGCTCCGCGGCCGAGAGGTCGATGTGGGCTGGCACCACGCACAGCGTATCGCTCACGGCCACTGCTGCCGCCGCGAGCGATTGGCCCGCCGTGAGCACGTCGAACACGGTCGGTCTATCGGCGCCAGGCGTCACGCCCACGTGGAGCGTGGCATGGGCCTGCGGATCGAGGTCGATCAGGCAGACATTCCTGCCCGCCCGTGACAGGGCCACGGCGAGATTCACCGACGTGGTGGTCTTGCCCACCCCGCCCTTCTGATTGGCCACGGCGATCGCACGCATGCTCGATGGTTCCTCAGGCTGGGCTCGGGAGCGGCGGAGGATAGGCCCCGCTCGCCAGCCCCGAAAGGCCGTTTTCTCACCCAGTTCACCGCGGTGAGTGGCTCGGAGACCCGCCGTCGCGGGTGGCCTTGAGCCACCGCCTGAGCCCCTTGGCCAGCCTGCCGAGCTGAACGTGGCCGGGCTGCCCTACGACCGTGACCGCGCCTTCCCCGTCGAGGTCGAAGGCCAGAATGGTTGGTGGACCCGACGGCGTGGCTGCGAAAAAAGCCAGGGCGGCATCCCATTCACGCAGCGGCCGACGGCCTGCTGGGGCAACCTGCCACGCGAAGTTCGCATCCTCGACCAGCCCCCGCCGGAGGTGCACGAGGCCGCGGGCATCCGAGACGTCGAGCCTGTCATGGGCGACGACCTGACGACCGGTCGCGTCGACCTGCAGGGTCCAGAGTTCGACCCGCGGCGCGGCCTGCACGCTGCGGGCCACGGCAGGACCGTAAAACCCCAGGCAGCGGCGGGTCTGATTCCACTGAAACCAGATGGCGAAGACGGCCAGGGCCGCCGCCAGCCCCACGAGGGCGATCACGAGGGCAGATCCGGGGCCGCCCTGCCGGTGCGATTCGGGAGAGGCCTGCATCGACCGCTTCGACTCCGGGACTCGGGGACTCGGGGAACTCTCCTCTTCGGTCACTGTATACTCCCGCTCCGAAGGCTCGGTTTCGGCAGGACTTTTTTCTCTCCCCTTCCGGCCACGCTTCGAACGTCTCGGAGGCCCCTGCATGGCAAACGCATTCGACCCCTATCGCGAAGCGCTCGTGGTCGAAAATCACACGGCGTGGCCCGCGGAATACGAGGATTGGTCGCCCGCCGACAAAGCCCGTGTCGAGGGCCTGATCCATGCCCGCCCCCAGGAGGCAGCGGACCTGGATTATCTCCGCCAGCACACGGGCTTCGCCCGCGTCATTACGGTCACCGCGGCGGATCTCGACCGCGTGAGCGTCGCCTGACGTGAACACCATTCGAGTCCATCTCCCAGGCAGTCCGACCGGTCCGGATCCGGACCGGTCGTACCTCATCCGCTGTGGGACCGGACTGCTCGACTCACTCGGGCCGCTGCTCCGTGATTCCGGCGGGCGGCGGGCGGTCGTGGTCGCGGATGCCGCGGTGGCAGAAACCCATGCCGCGCGCGTGGTAGCCTCGCTTCAAGCCGCAGGAATCGAGGCTGTGTCCCTCACCGTTCCCTCGGGGGAGGCCTCGAAATCGGTTGGGGCCTTGGGCCGGCTGTGGGCGGAGTTTGCCCGGCTCGCCGTCGATCGCCATACCCG
>QWQL01000073.1 GCA_003670825.1 Planctomycetota bacterium | reverse complement strand
TCCCATGATCCCGGTCTTTCTGCGATTCTCCTCGCCACGCCATGCTCACGGTCACGTGTCGGCCATGCTGATCGGCGCCGCGATGGCCGCCGGCGCAACCTCGCTCTCTCGTGAGTCAGCGCGTGCCGCCGACAACAAACACCCTGCCTACACCGATCCGGCGAAGGTTGACCGCGACTACGCCATTCAGGGCGAGTACGCCGGCAGCATCGACGCGAACGGCCAGCCGATGCCGGTCGCTGCGCGAGTGATCGCGCTGGGCAACGGCACGTTTGACGTGGTGGCCTACCCGGGCGGCCTGCCCGGCCTTGGCTGGACGGGAACCGACCGCTTCAACGGCACCGCTGCTCGCAAGGGCGACGCCGCCGACGCCCCGGTGAAGATCGAGGGGACTGACTGGACCGGAAGCCCGCGGACGGGCGTGATCAAGGACGGTGCGATCGTGGTCTTCCACGACGACGGAACCGAGTGGACGCGGCTGCCGAAGAAGCCGCGGACGAGCCCCACGATCGGCCGGAAGCCGCCGGAGGACGCGGTCGTCATCTTCGACGGCCCGGGGCCGGTGAATGAGGCCGATACGCTCGTGGACGCGCACGTCACGGACGATGGCCTGTTGATGCAGGGCGTGACCACGAAGGAGACCTTCGGCGACGCGGTCTGGCACATCGAGTTTCGTCTCCCGTATCAGCCATTCGATCGCGGGCAGAACCGCGGCAATAGTGGAGCGTATGTGCAGGGTTGCTACGAGGTGCAGATGCTCGACAGCTTTGGCCTGGAGGGAAAAGACAACGAGTGCGGTGGCCTCTATTCCATCGCGGCGCCGCTCGCAAACGTGGCCCTGCCCCCACTGGAGTGGCAGACCTACGACATCGACTTCACGGCGCCGAAGTTCGCCGACGGCAAGAAGCTGGCGAACGCCCGGCTGACGGTTCGCCACAACGGGATCCTGGTGCAGGACGACGTCGAGGTGCCTGTGATCACGCCGGCGGGCCCGCAACCCGAGGAACGGCCCCGCGGTCCGCTCCACCTCCAGGAACACGGCTGCCAGGTGCGATACCGCAACATCTGGGTGCAGCCCAAGTCGTGAGCCACGTCAGCCGGGGAGCCGTGCTGCCGCCGGCCGCGATTGGGATCGTTCTCGGATGGACCGCCTGGTGGCTGGCGGCGGAGATCGGCTGCGCCGAGGAGTCCTTCACCCCGCTGCCCCTCGGCACCACAGCCCTCGCGGAACTGGTGCACTACCGCGTGGGTTTCCAGCAAGACGGCGCTGCCGAACACCAGATGCCGCCGTCGTGGATGGGGCGATTCGAAACGCCACCCCGGATCGCCTTCGTGCCGAGCGATCGAGTGATGGACCGCAACGCGATCATGATGCATCCGCCGTGGGCAGATGGCACCGGCACGATCTGGGTGGACTATCCGGTCAGGCTCCCCGCCGGCGTGCCCGTCACGCTCCAATTCGCCATGGGGATGCGCGACGAGGAACTCGCGCCGGGAAAGAGCGATGGCGTCACGTTCGAATGCATCCTGCTCGGCGACGGGGAACCGCGGACGGTGTTCCGCGATCACGACCGGCGCAGCGGCTGGCAGGAGGTCGAGGTCGATCTCTCGACCGCCGCCGGCACGGACGTCACGATTCGCCTCGTGGTCGATCCCGGACCAGACCGCAACTCCACGTCCGACACCGCCTACCTCGGCGAGCCGCGAATCACGTGCGGAACCGATCGCGAGCCACCCGCGGGAGACCGCCGTGGCAGGATGGCGGCGACCGGGGCGCTCCGTGCAGCGACGACACGAGACATCGGCCAGGTGATGAATGACCCTGCATCCGGCGTGCTGCCCAGCAATGCGGTTCCGTATCGCACCTGGGTCGAGCGGACTGCGGCCGGTTACGCGCTCGCCTATGAAGGAGCCGACGGCCGGGTGACGTGGCGATACAAGCCGGTGACCGGCACGCTCGACGACTTCGTGGTGCAGTTCGACGACGAGGCGGCGTTCTCACCGGCCGCCACGGGAGGCGTCTATGCCGGCACGGCGCCGGATGAGGTGCGGCTCGAGGGGGGGCATGCCGAAACGGTGTCGGCGGACGATGACTCACTGCGCGTCCTCTGGACGTACCCGGGCGCGGGCGAACCGATCGAGGTCGAGTGGCGGTTTCGGCTCCACGGGAAGGCTCTCGTGGTTGAGGCTCGCTCCGCATCCCACGGCATCGGCTGCCTGTCGCTGGGGGAGAGCCGCGGGGTTGCGCTGCGTCGGCGAATCCAGGTGCCCTACCTGCACCGGTTCGTCGACTACCTACCCCGCGAGCAGATCTTCGCGCTGCGGTTTTTCGACTGGACGCGGTCGCACGCGTCGAAGTCGCCCGAGCACAAGGCGATCTACGCCACCACCACCGCCGGCGAGCGGAATCCGCTCCAGGAAACCGGCTGCATCGCGGTCTCCCGAAACGTGCACGAGGTGCTGCCGAATATTCCCCATCCCGCCTCTCCGAACCGGGAGATGCTGGCCCCGCTGATCGTGCTCGACCTCTGGGGGCACATGAAGGGCTCCTACGCCGGCGATACGGAGCATCTTCTGGAACTGAAGGACAACGGCGTCGACCACATGGCCATCATCCAGCACGATTGGCAGCGGTTTGGCTACGACGTGAAGCTGCCCGACCATGTCCCGGCGAACCCCCAGTTTGGAACGGAAGCAGAACTGGCGACCTTCGGCTCGACCGCCACGCGACTCGGGTATCTCTGGGCGCTGCACGAGAACTACATCGACATCTATCCCGATGCCCCCTCCTGGGATCCCACCGCGGTCGTCCTGCAGGCCGATGGCAAACAGTCGCAGGCCTGGTTCAATCCGGGCACCCGCGTACAGAGCTACGGGATCAAATGCAATCGCGCCCTGGAGTTCGCGAAGCGCACCGCCCCGGAGGCGCACCGGCGTTACGGCACCACCGCCGGGTATCTCGATGTCCACACGGGAGTGCCCCCCTGGCACCAGCTCGACCACGACGCCAGCCAGCCCATGGCGGCGATGGCACTGCACAAGGTCGAGCGCGATGCCGAGCTGTTCGCCTACCTGCGCGAGGCCCACGCTGGACCGCTGCTCGGCGAGGGGCATCAGGTGCTCTACTGGGCGGGCCTGTTCGACGGCGCCGAGGCCCAGGTCGAGGGAGGCGAAGAGCACGCGCCACTGGTCGACTTCGAACTGCTCAAGATCCATCCGCAACTGGTCAACCACGGCATGGGCTACTACGTGCGGTGGTATCGCCGCGGCTGGGGAAGCCGCTGGGGCGTCGATACGGGCACGCCCGCGCAGCTCGACAAATACCGCGCCCAGCAGATCGCCTACGGCCACGCCGGCTTCGTCGGGCGGGAGTTGACCCCACACGTCGCGTTCATCGTGAAGGAGCATCACCTGATGCATCCCATCCAGCGGCTGATGGCCGCGGCCCGGCCGACGGCGATCGAGTACTGGATCGACGGGGAGTGGGTCACCGCCAGCGTGGCGCTCGCGGCGGGCATCTGCGACCGCCAACGGATCCGGTATGACCGCGGGCTAACGGTGTGGGTGAACTGGAGGGATGAACCTTGGCAGATCGAGGGTCGGGTGCTGCCTCAGTGGGGATTCCTCGCGCTTGGGCCCGACACGGAGGTGTGGACGGCACTGCTCGACGGCCGTTACGCTGACTACGCGGCGTGTCCGGAGTTCGTCTACGTCGACTCCCGCACGCGGTTCGGCATGCCGGTAGCGTCTGCGGAAGAAGCCACGGCCGATTTCAGCAGCCACACGAACCCCCCCGGAAGCAGCATCGAGGCCGGCGGCGTGAGCACCGACGGCGCGGTGAAGGTGCACCGGGAGAACGGGGGGTTGGTGGTGTTTCCGTATCCACGCGACACGCCCTTCTCCGTGACGCTCGACCTCGACCGGCTCGGCGGCCGTGGAGCTTTCGTCGGCCCAATCGCGGTCACGGCCCTTGAGGCCCGCACCGGCCGCGAACTCGGCCCAGTGACCGTCGAGCGCAGCGGCCCTCGGATCACATTCACAACGAGCATGCCCGGTGCCGGCCGCTATCGGATCGCCCCTGGATCCGCGACACCCTGACCATCGAGGGGGGCGAGTGGTCTTTTCCAGAAAACGCTGTCAAAACGAGCGTTGCACGGAAATAAAACCGCGCGTATAGTAGAGTTGTCTTCGTTTATTGATGGGGCGGGTGGTGAGCCGGGCTTCAGGAGATGCTGACATGGGCCGTCGATTTTCTTTCGCCGAGTGGCTGATCCGACCGTCGCCGGTTCGCGGCCGCGGATTCACACTGGTCGAACTGCTGGTGGTGATTGCCATCATCGCCACACTCATCGGCCTCCTCCTGCCCGCGGTTCAATCGGCCCGCGGTTCGGCCCGGCGGATGCAGTGCATGAACAACCTGCGGACCCTCGGCCAGGGCCTGCTGATCTACGAAAACTCCTACAAGAATTTCCCTCCGGGTGCAACGTCGAACGGCCGTTCGAAGCCATTGACGGGCGCCTATTCGTGGGCCGCGCTCATCCTGCCGTTCATCGAGGAATCCGCGTTGTATGCCGGCCTCAATCCGACCTCCGGTGGCCCGGCCAAAGATGCGACAAATCAGCCGCTGCTGAGGACGGCCCTGAAGGCTTTCCGCTGCCCGGAAGACAGGGGACCGGAAACGTGGGACGTCTCCCAGACGGGCAAGGACGGAGACTCTGGCGAATACATTCTCAACGGAGGCCTTTCCAACTACGTTGCGGCACACCGCGCCGTTGCGGCTTTTGGAAGTGGCGCTTACACGTCGGGAACGGACTCCAAGGTTGGTGGCTTCTTCCTTGATTCCAAAACGCGGATCAAGGATATCTCCGACGGAACGACCAAGTCGATCGCCCTGAGCGAGCGGGTCTGGATGTATCCCGCTGGCTACATGCAGACGTCGGTCGGGATCTACGCCGGGACCTGGGCAGGGGCAGGGGGCACCATCAACGGCGACGCAAGCTGGGTTCAGCCGACGTCGTTCGCTCCAGCGCGGCTCATCAACGACCCCACTGCCAGCCGCACCCACCGCTCATTGAGCAGCCTCCACCTCGGCGGTGGAGTGAACGCGGTGGCCTTCGACAATTCGACTCGCTTCATCTCCGACAACATCGATCACTTCATTAATCCAAGTGGCAACAAGGATCCAAATGACGCGGTGGATAGCGTGCTTGAGTATCTGATTTCGATCAAAGACAGCAACCCAGTCAGCTTCCCGTAGTCGTCCCAGCCGCAGCGGGCTCAAAACGCCCCGTGACGTGGACGCCGCTCGCATGCGATTCTCCTGTCTTCGTCAGCTTTTCTGTGCGTGTGCCTTCGCAATCGGTGTGATCGCCCCGACCGCCAACCGGGCCGATGAGCCGGCGACACGCCGGCCCAACATCCTGGTCATTCTCGCTGACGACCTCGGCTGGGGGAGCCTGGCCTGCTGCGGGGCAGAGGGTCTGAAGACCCCCAACATCGACCGGCTCGCCCGCGAAGGCAGGCGGTTCACGAGCGCCTACGCCCCCGGATCAGTCTGCTCGCCCACTCGCTACGGGCTGATGACCGGCCGCTACTACTGGCGGACCAGCGTGAAAGACGGCGAGGTGCTCCTCCCCGATGGCCCGCTCCACATCGAGCCCGATCGCCCCACGCTCGCCTCGCTCTGCAAGGGCCAGGGCTACCGCACCGCGGCGTTCGGGAAGTGGCATCTCGGCCTGCAGGAGGGCGTGGCGACCACCGACTGGAACCGCCCGCTCACGCCAGGCCCGCGGACCCTGGGCTTCGACCACTTCTATGGGCTGGCGGCGAATCCCAACAACGGTCCTCACGGCTTCATTGAAAACGAAGCACTCCTCGGCCGCGTGCCCGGCACGTCGGTCGTCGTCACCCCCGAAGGTACCAGCGGGCTCGAGCAGCCGTTCGCGGTGGACCACATCATGGAAAACCTCACCGCGAAGGCCACCGACTGGATCGAGGCCAACCGCGAGGAGCCGTTCTTCGTCTACTTCGCCGCCAACGCGGTGCACGGGCCGATTGCCCCCAACCCGCGGTTCAACGCCAGCCGCTACGGGCCCTACGGCGACTTTATCGAGGAGCTCGACTGGAGCGTGGGCCAACTGCTCGACACGCTCGATCGGCTGAAGATCGCCGACGACACGCTCGTTGTGTTCACGAGCGACAACGGCGGTATCGCCGATCCCGACAGCCGCAACGTCGCCGGCGCCATCGAGGCTGGCCTCGCCGTTAACGGACCACTGCGGGCCGGCAAGCACAGCATCTACGAAGGGGGCTTCCGCGAGCCGTTCCTCGTCCGCTGGCCCGGCCACGTGCCCGCCGGCACCGTGAGCGAGCAGGTGATCGGGCTGGTCGACGTGTTCGCGACGCTGGCCGACATCCTGGGCGTCGGCCGGCCGCCGCGCGGCGCGGAAGACAGCGTCAGCGTGCTGCGGGCCTTCACCGAGGCCAAACCCGGTCCGCCGGTGCGGGATCATGTGGTGATGCAGGGGGCCGACGCGACCTACGCCCTGCGCATGGGCGACTGGAAGCTGATCGAGCGGGTCGGGGCCCCGCCCTTCGAGCCGCGGCCGAGGAAGAAGGCCCCCAAGTACGCCCCCGACGCCCCGCGCCAGGATGAACTCTTCAACCTCCGCGACGACCCGAGCGAGCAGTTCAACCTGGCCGCCGATCATCCCGACCGGGTCGCCGAGATGAAGCGGGTGCTTTCCGCCGTCCGCGACCGTGGCGCCACCCGCCCGCCGAATGTGCTTGTGATCCTCGCCGACGACCTCGGTTACGGCGAACTCACCTGCCAGGGCTACACCCGCGACGTCGCCACGCCCCACATCGACTCCCTCGCAGCCAACGGCGTGCGGTTCACCAGCGGCTATGTCAGCGGGCCCTACTGCAGCCCCACGCGGGCGGGCCTGCTCACGGGCCGCTACCAGCACCGGTTCGGGCACGAGTTCAACCCCAGCGTCGCCAGTCGCACGCCTCCCACAGTGGGCCTGCCCGTGTCGGAGCGAACGCTTGGCGACCGCTTCCAGGCCGCGGGCTACGCCACCGGCTGGTTCGGCAAGTCGCACCTCGGCTACGCCCCTCCCTTCCATCCCTGCCGCCGGGGATTCAGCGAGTTTTTTGGCTTCCTCGGAGGCAAGCACGACTTCCTCAACGCGGAAGACGATCCGACCAACCCGATCCTCCGCGGCACCACCCCTGTGAGCCAGCTCGACTACACGACCGACGCGTTCGGCCGCGAGGCCGCCGAGTTCATCGGGCGGAATGCCGCGCAGCCCTGGCTCTGCTACCTGGCCTTCAACGCCGTCCACGCGCCGCTGCAGGCAACGCCCGAGCGGCTCGAACGGCTGGCGGCGATCGCCGACCCCAAGCGACGGACGTTCGCCGCGATGCTGTCGGCGATGGACGACGCCATCGGCACGGTGCTCGCCACGGTGCGGGAACGCGGACTCGAGAACGACACGCTCATCGTGTTCCTCAGCGACAACGGCGGCCCCACGCCGTCGATCACCTCCGGGAACGGCCCCCTCCGCGGCTTCAAGTCGCAGACGTGGGAGGGAGGGATTCGTGTGCCGTTCCTCATGCAGTGGAAGGGGCGCATCCCCGCGGGCGTCGTGGATGATCGGCCGGTGATCCAGCTCGACATCCTGCCCACGGCCCTGGCGGCCGCCGGCATTCCCTTGCCCGCCGACGCCGCAATCGACGGCGTGAATCTTCTCCCCTACGTGACCGGCCAAACCGACCGCGATCCGCACGAGGCCCTCTACTGGAGGTTCGGCCCGCAGTTGGCGCTGCGGCAGGGCGACTGGAAGCTCGTGAAGGCCCCCGGCGGGGGCGT
>QWQL01000097.1 GCA_003670825.1 Planctomycetota bacterium | reverse complement strand
CTCAGGACGGCTGGGGCCGGTGGAGCCGTGGAGCCACACACTTCCCACCCGCCTGCGGGCCGTCCGCGACGCCTTCGACCGGGGCGGCGACGCGCAGGCGATCGCGCTCGAAACCATCGCCGCGGAACTGCTCCATCTGGGCCTACCGGAGTCGGCACGGCAGGAGTTCATCACCCAGTCGATCGTCGCCCTTCGCGGCTGGGCGAGTATGGTTCGCCAGCTCGAGGATCGCCCCGACCGCGCGCCCGTGGAAGCGGTTCCGGCCCGCATCATCGACTTTGTGGCGCTCCGGCTCATCCTCGACCGCACGGCGACGGAGTGGGCCGCCGGCCGCCTCGGATCAGGCCGCGGCGGCATGCACCCCCCGGGCGTGGAACTCGGGCGGTTGTGGACGGAACTGCGGGATCGTTATCCGCCCCGCCGCGGTCCCGGCAGCCTGTCGCGGGCGTTCCTGATCCACCAGGTATCCCAGCTCGTCGGCCTGTCAGCGTCCGACATCCGCTCGCTCGACGAGAATGACATCCTTGGGTTCGAGCGGGAGATCGCCACGTTCGACGCGATCGCACGCCGTCGGCTCTTCCATCTCGCCTACGAGCGGCGGCACCGCGTCGAGGTGCTCGACGCGCTGGCGGCACACCGCCGAACGCTGCCGCCGCCCCCGGCCGGCCGGCCACGGTGTCAGGTGGTGTTCTGCATCGACGACCGGTGCGAGTCGTTCCGGCGGGCGCTGGAAGAACTCTCGCCCGACATCGAGACCTTCGGCACCGCGGGGTTCTTTGCCGTGCCGATGTACTTCCACGGCATCGACGACTGGCACGCGGTACCCCTGTGCCCGATCGTCATCCGGCCCAACCACACCGTGACGGAGGTACCCGAGGCCGACGCCGTCGCCGATCATCGGTTCCGGAAGGCGGTCCGGAGGTCGATCGGAAAACTCCGCGGAGAAATGTTCGAAGGCAGCCGGTCCCTTCTCCGCGGTGGGATCCTCACGTCGGTCGGGGGCGCGCTGGCCGCCGTGCCGCTGGTGGCCCGCGTCGCCTTCCCGTGGCTCACGTCCCGGATCACCCACCGGGCCGCGGAACTCACCGGCGGTCGGATTCCCACGCGACTCGACCTGAAGAGGGCAGGCGACCAGCGACTGGCCAACGGAACCCAGGCCGGCTTCGACCTCGACGAGATGGCGGCAATCGTTCGCCGACTACTGGAAGACATCGGGCTTACGGCCGGCTTCTCGCGGATCGTGGCCGTGGTCGGCCACGGCTCGACGAGCCTCAACAACCCGCACGAGAGCGCCTACGACTGCGGCGCCTGCGGCGGTGGCCGGGGCGGGCCCAACGCCCGCGCCTTCGTGCTGATGGCCAACGACCCCGCCGTGCGGACGGCCCTGGCCGCCGCAGGACTCACGATCCCGGCCGACGTGGTGTTCGTGGGCGGGATGCAAGACACGTGCACCAGCGGTATCACCTGGTTCGACACCGAGCGAATCCCAGAGTCTCATCGCGCCGCCGTCGATTCGCTGCGGTCGCTGTGCCGGGAAGCCGGGCGACTCGACGCGCAGGAGCGGTGCCGGCGGTTTGATTCCGTGCCGCTCGAGGTCTCGCCGGCGGAGGCAGTGCGGCGGGTTCAGGGCCGTTCTGCCGACCTTGCCCAGGTGCGTCCGGAATACGGCCATGCCGGTAACGCCGTCTGTATCGTGGGCCGTCGGCGGCTCACCCGTGGCCTGTTTCTCGACCGCCGCGCGTTCCTCGTGTCGTACGATCCAACTGCTGATGTCGATGGCCTGATCCTCGAACGCACGCTCGCCGCCGTCGGCCCGGTCTGCGGCGGCATCAACCTCGCCTACCTGTTCTCGCGGGTCGATCCGCTCGGCTACGGCGCCGGCACCAAACTGCCACACAACATCACCGGCCTGATCGGGGTGATGGACGGTCATGCCAGCGACCTGCGGACGGGGCTGCCTTTCCAGGGCGTGGACATCCACGAGCCCGTGCGGCTGCTGATGGTGGTCGAAGCCCCTCCCGAGCGGATCCGGGCGGTGCTCGACAGGCTTCCCGGCGTGAAGAATCTGGTCGTCAGGCAGTGGATCCAGTTCGTGTCGTGGGATCCGGAGAGCGGCGACCTCGCGATCCAGGAGCCCGTCGACGGGGAACTCGCCTTCACGCCCTCCATCGCGGAATCAGAGTCGATTCCGGTCGCCACCTCTTCGGCGGCGTGGTATCGAGGCCACCGCGGCAATCGACCGCCAGCGCGGCTTCTCGCCAGCGTCCCCGCCGCGACCCAGGGAGCAGCCCCCTCATGACACCTCCCCGCCCGTTCGACGATCCGCTGTCGGTGCTCGTGATCTGCCAGCTCGTTGCACCCGTCGTCGCGCTTGCAAGCATCGGTCTCCCCGCGCTGCTGGGCCGGCCGCTCTCGGAGCGGACCACCACCCGGGTGGTCGGCGCGGCATTCACGACCTCGTTCGTCGCCGCCCTCGTCACGCTCGTGATGATCATCAACCGCGGGTTCGCGGCCCATGTCGTCCATCTCGGCAGCATGTTCGCCGTCGGGCACCATGCCGCCACGATCGAACTCGTGGCCGACGGGCTGTCGGTGCCCTACGTCTGCTTCTCGACCGGCCTCTGTGCGCTGGTCAATGCGTTCGCCGGCAAGTACCTCCACCGGGAGCCGGGGTTCACCCGGTTTTTCATCCTGCTGGCCCTATTCGGCACGGGCATGAACCTGATGGTACTCGCCGGCAGCATCGATGCCTTGTTTGCCGGCTGGGAGTTCCTGGGGATCTCGTCGGCGCTGCTGATCGGCTTTTTTCACGAACGACGCAACGCCGTCGATGCGGCCATGCGGGCCTTCTGCACCTACCGCGTCTGCGACGTGGGTCTGCTCGCCGCCAGCGTCGTCATCCACCAGGCCACCGGCTCGGGCGACTTCGCCGCGCTGTTCGCCGGCACCTGGCCCGAGGCCACCTGCCTCGTGCCCGGCACGACCGCGCTGACGGTGTCGCTCCTGCTGATCTTCGCCGCCCTCGGCAAGAGCGGGCAGGTGCCCTTCTCCGGCTGGCTGCCGCGGGCGATGGAAGGGCCCACGCCGTCGAGCGCAATCTTCTACGGGGCGCTCTCGATCCACGCGGGTGCCTACGTGCTGCTCCGCTGCGAGTCGGTGCTCGACGCGGCGCCGGCGGCCGCATGGCTGCTGGTAGCCATCGGCGGGGGCACCGCCCTCCATGCGGCGATCGTCGGCAGCGTCCAGACCGACCTCAAGAGCATGCTCGCCTATGCGTCGATGACGCAGGCGGGAATCATCCTCGCGGAGATCGGGCTCGGCCTCCGCGTGGTGCCACTCGTGCACGTCATCAGCCACGCCATCCTGCGAAGCCTCCAGATTCTGCGATCTCCTTCCGCGATGCATGATCGGCATGAACTAGCCGCCGCCCTGGGCGGACATCCCGGGTCGTCCGACTGGTCGCTCGTCCGCCTGCTGCCCCGCAGGGTCAGCCGCAGCCTCTACCACATCGCCCTGGAACGCGGCTTCGAGGAGGCGGTCGTCACCCGGCTGGTCGTCCTGCCCCTGATGGCGATGCTCAAGGCGGCCGACGGGCTGGAGCGCCGCTGGACCACGCTGCTCGGTGGAGGCTCGACCGAGGGACGGATGCGGCACGACTCGAGCGGAGGGATGCCGTGATGGTTGTGGAGACCGTCTCGCTCGCTGCCGTGGCCGTCTGCACCGCCGCGCCGCTCGTCGGCGCGGTCACGCTGCGGCTCACGGAACGGCGAATCGATCCGCGGCTGGTGGCATCGGCCGCGGTCGGGATCTCCCTGGTCGCATCGCTCGTGGCCGCCGCATGCTGGCACCTCGGCAGCGGTCGCCCGACCACGTTCGGCCCCGGCCTGGCGGGGGGCAGCTTCGTCCTCATCGACGGGCTCACGGCGATTCTGCTCCCGTATGTCGCGGTCGTCGACATGGCCATCGTGCTCGTCGCCCCCCGCCGGGCATTTGCATCGCCGGGCGTGCGCCGGCTCCTGGCGGGGGCCGCGATCACATTCGCGACGCTGTCAACGTCGCACCCGGTAGCGCTGACGATCCTCTGGGGGGTATCGATTCTCGCCACCTGGACCACGATCCGGAGCACGGCGGGCGGGCGAACCACCGCCCGCGTCTACGGCCTGGCGATGGCAGCGGCACTGGCTTGCATGATCTCCGGCACCACGCTTTTGGTCGCCGACCCTCCCTGGCTCACGGGCAGCGGCACGACCGGCGCGGCAGGCGGCTGGCTGGTGGCGATCGCGGTAATGATCCGCAAGGGGCTGGTGCCCTTTCACTCGTGGTATCACACGCTTTTCTCCGGCGCTTCCCTGGCCACGGCGCTCGTGGTGACGATGCCTCAGGTTGCCACCTACACCGCGGTCCGCCTGCTCGTGGGCCATGCCGACGGCGTTCCCGATGAGCTGCTCGTGCTCTCCAACGCCGCCCTGATGACGGCGGCCTACGGCGCCGCGCTTGCCGTGGTCCAGCGCGACGCCCGCGGCCTCGTGGGAATGCTCGCCATGAGCCAGTCGGCGATGGTGCTCGCAGGCCTCTCTGGCACGGTACCGACCGAACTCTGCGGGGCGCTGGCCGTCTGGGTGTCGAGCGGACTGGCGCTCACCGGCATCGGGCTGGTTGTCTGGGCGCTCGAGAGCCGGGGGGGTGCGATCTCGATCGAGACGCTCCAGGGGCGATTCGCCGACGCCCCGGCCCTGGCGGCGTTCTTCCTGCTGTTTGGTTTGGCCACGCTCGGCTTCCCCGGCACGCTGTCGTTCGTCGCCGACGACCTGATCATCTCCGGCAGCCTCGACGATCACCTGCATGCCGGGCTGTTCGTCATCGCCGCGACGGTGTTCGCAGGCATCGCCGTGATGCGCGGGTGGTTTCACGTGTTTGGTGGGCAGGTCACCGTCGACGCCCCACGGCACGCGCTCCTGCCGAGGGAACGCGTGGCCTTCACCGCGCTTGTCATCATCCTCTTTGGCCTCGGGCTCTGGCCGGGCCCCTTCGTCCGCTCGCTCGAAAAAGTCGCCGCGTCCCTCCTTACGTCGCGGCATCATCACGCGGCCCCCCCCCTCCTGGAGAGCCATCCATGAACCCGTCAGACCACGGCCCCGGCGTCACTCGCGACATCCCTCGCGGCATGGACGGCTTTGTAACCTCCTTCCGCCAGGACGTGACCAGTGGATTTCTCGTCTTTCTGATCGCCCTGCCGCTCTGCCTGGGCATCTCGATGGCGAGCGGGTTTCCCCCGGTGGCAGGCGTGTTCACCGC
Organism: Planctomycetota bacterium; assembly: GCA_003670825.1. Classification (GTDB taxonomy): domain Bacteria; phylum Planctomycetota; class Planctomycetia; order Pirellulales; family UBA1268; genus QWPN01. The sequence continues at coordinate 2,604 of QWQL01000097.1, read as the reverse complement.
CGTGGTGGGTGCGATCGTAACGACCTTCCTCAGCAACTCCGAGCTCACCATCAAGGGACCGGCTGCCGGCCTAATCGTGATCGTGCTCGGGGCCATGCAGTCGTTCGGCTTCACCGGCGGCGTTGATCCCGACGCCGATCTGCAGGCCTATCGCATGGCCATCGCAGTGGGGTGCGTGGCCGGCTTCGTGCAGGTCGCCTTTGGCCTGCTCCGCGCCGGGGCCCTCGCCGACTTCTTCCCGACCGCCGTCGTGCACGGCATGCTCGCAGCCATCGGGCTGATCATCTGCCTCAAGCAGCTGCCCGTGGTCTTCGGCCAGAAAGCGAGCGGCGAGCCACTCGAGATCCTCCGCGAACTGCCTGAAAAGATTCTCCACCTCAACCCCGTGATCACGCTGATCGGTCTCGCGAGCCTGCTGATCCTGTTTGGCTGGCCCGTGCTCCGGCAGCGGCTGCGGCCCGCCTGGCTGCGGTTCGTTCCCGCGCAGCTGCTCGTCCTTACCGTCGCGGTGCCGCTTGGCATGTGGTTCGATCTCGCGCATGAACACACCTACACCTTCGCCGCCCACGAATACAAGGTCGGGCAGTCGTTCCTCGTCAACGTGCCCGGCAACCTACTCGCCGCCGTCACGACACCCGACTTCTCCGTGTTCACCGCACCGCAGACCCATGTGGCCGCGATCTGGTGGGTGATGATGTTCGCGCTGGTCGGCAGTGTGGAATCGCTGCTTTCGGCGAAGGCGATCGACCTGCTCGATCCGTGGAAGCGGAAGACGAACATGAACCGCGACCTCCTGGCCGTCGGTGTCGCCAACATCGCTGCGGCCGGTATCGGCGGCCTGCCGATGATCTCCGAGATCGTCCGCAGCAAGGCGAACATCGACAACGGCGCCCGCACGCGGTTCGCCAACTTCTGGCATGGCATGTTCCTGCTGGCGTTCGTGGCCCTGGTGCCGCAGCTGATCCACCGGATCCCGCTCTCGGCGCTGGCCGCCATGCTCGTCTACACCGGATTCCGGCTGGCATCCCCCCGCGAGTTCATCAACGTCTTCAGGATCGGCTCGGAGCAGCTCCTGATCTTCGTGGCCACGATCGTCGCGGTGCTCGCCACCGACCTCCTCATCGGCGTGGGAGTCGGCATCCTGCTCAAGTTCATGATCCACGCGATCAACGGCGTGCCGCTGACGTCGTTCTTCAAGCCGTTCCTCAAGGTCACCACCGTCGACGACCAGACGGTGCAGATCGACGCGAGCGGCTCCGCCGTGTTCACCAACTGGATTCCATTCCGCCGACAGATCGAGCAGCTCGGGCTCGTGCAGCACAACAACGTGATCGTCAACCTGGCGGGCACGAGGCTGGTGGACCACAGCGTGATGGAGAAGCTGCACGAAGTCTCGCTCGACTTCCAGCAGGCCGGGCTCCGGCTCGACATCGTAGGCCTCGACGGACATCGGCAGACGTCGGCGCATCCATACGCCACCCGCAGGCGGGTGACCGTGCAGATGCGGCGAATCACCGTCGTGGGGCCGGTGGCGATGGAGGCCGACCTCATCGCGATGGTGCGAGACCAAGGCGCGTCGGGATTCACGGCGGTATCCTGCCATGGAGGTGGCCGCCGCGAGGATCGGGGCGACGGCCGGCAGCTCGTCCGGTTCGAGACGATCGTGCCGGCGGAAATCGCGGTGAAGATCCTGGACGCCCTTCGAGAGCCTCGGTTCACCGCGGATCGGATGACCGTGTGGATTGAGCCGGTCGACGTGCTGCGGCTCGAGCAGTTCTGAATCGTGGCCGACCGTATCGACCGCAGCAGTGTCTCCCTGTCAACCCGTGGCAGCACGAGCCCCGTAGGTGCGGGTTTTCTACCTGCACCCTGTCGTCCCGTCGCGGCACGACTCGCAGACACAAACCAGCGGCGACGCCGGCAGCTCGCCGTGAACAACGATTTCACGTCATGTTGCCGCAATCAGGTGCAACTTTTGGTTCGCCGTCGCTCCAGCGCCGAGATCACCAACGCCCGCACTTCGTCTGGGAGCCGGGTGAGTTGCCACGCGTGCTCGTCGTTGGCGGACCCGCCTGCCGCCTCCACGGCCTTCGCCCCATAGATTACTGGCCCCAGGCTATGATCGGCGAAGTGGGCCGTTGCGACCGCGTGGCCAGCCGCGCGCGCAACCGCGACCGCCGCCATGTCAGTAGCCTCACGGGCTGCGGCGTGGGCCGCAACAGCCGCCCGCTGTGCGACGCCGGTCTTGAGCTCGCCTCGAACCCACGCCCGACCGACCTCGATCGCCAGTCGCGGCCGACTATCCGAACAGTGACGCTCGAAGAGCGGCAGCAAATGTTCCGCGCAATCCGCGGCCCACGCCGCGAGAAGGCGATGCTCAGTAAGTGTCAATGGCCCACCACGATGGGCTGCCACGAACCGCTTGTCACGCATCAAAGCCTTCCGCCGGCGAAAGATTGCGATCAGCAGATCGCGACCGCAGGGTTAGGCGTTGCACGACAATAAATCAGTCCGAATGGTATTGACACACGGCCGTCGATCCTGCGATCAGTGCGGTCATGCGAGATGCCGAACTGATCGACACCATCCACCGCAAGTATACCG
>QWQL01000199.1 GCA_003670825.1 Planctomycetota bacterium | reverse complement strand
CTGGCGGGGCGGGACGTGGCCGTCGTGCTCCTCGCGGAGAACGAGTCGGGAGCCATGCAGGAGGCGGCGCGGACGATCGTGCGGGCGACGGGCGAGGCGGTGGAGGAACCTGTGCGGCTCTCGTGGACGCCGACGGCGCTCGGTGAGCGGAAACTCACCCTCCGGGTCGAGCCGCAGGAAGGGGAGGTGATCCTCGCCAACAACGAACTCTCGACGTTTGTCGAGGTGATCGATGGTGGTCTGCGGGTGCTTTACCTGGAGGGCGCGCTGCGGGTGGAGCAGCGGTTCCTGCGGCGGGTGCTCGCGGCGAGCCCCGACATGCAGGTCGATTTCGAGTGGATCGACGCCAGCCGCCGCGACCGCTGGCCCGTCGACCTCTCCCGGCGGCTCACCGCCGACTACGACGTATTTCTGATCGGCGACCTCGATGCCTCAGCGCTGCGGCCCGAGGACCAGCGGGCGATGCTCGAGAAGGTAAACGCCGGGGCCGGCCTCGGCCTGCTGGGCGGATTTCACGCCTTCGAGGCAGGTGGCTGGGCCAGCTCGGCCCTGGGGCCGGCCATGCCCTTCGAGCAGGATCGCCTCGCCCGCCAGCCGCTCGGCGAGCCGGTGCGGCCCGGCCTGCACGTGCAGGGCAGCCTGCGGATGGTGCCCGATCCACGGTTCGGGAACGTGTCGATCCTGCGGCTCGGCACGACCGATGAGGACATCCGCGCCGCCTGGGAGGGCATGCCGACGCTCGAAGGGGCGAGCCGCCTCGGCCGTCTCCTGCCGACGACCAAGACGCTCGCCTCGGCCACCGATGGCACACCCCTGCTGGTGGCCCGCGAATACGGCGAGGGCCGGGTGCTGGCCTACGCTGCCGACTCGACGTGGCGGTGGGTCATGCAGGGAGCGGGCGATCAGCACCGCCGATTCTGGCGGCAGCTGGTCCTCTGGCTGGCGCGTCAGGATGACGCCGAACAGGACACGCTCTGGGTGCGGCTCGCGCAGCGGCGGATCTCGCCCGGCACGCCGCTGCCATTCGATACCGGCCTCACTCGGCCCGACGGCTCCGCTCAGCCGGGCGTGGTGCTCGAGGCCACGGTCGTCGCGCCTGACGGCCAGCGGCGGCCGGTCCGGGTGGGCCGGCAGGGAGAGACGTTCTCAGGACTGATCGTCGACTGTGCCGAACCGGGCGATTGGAAGCTGGTGGTGAAGGCCACGAAGCCCGGCGACGCGACCCCCCGCGAGCGGTCGGCACGGTTCACGGTGTTTCGGCAGGATCTCGAACTCGCCAACCCCCGCGCCAACCCGCTGCTGATGCGGCAGCTCGCCGAGGCCACCAGCGGCGGCGTGCGGCTGCCCGAGGAGGTGCCGGCGATCTTCGAAGAGATCGCGGCGCGGCCGCCGACCTTCGAATCGACGGAGCAGTGGTCATACTCGCCGTGGGACACCTGGCCGATGTTCCTGCTGATGGCCGCCTGCCTGGGAAGCGAATGGTTCCTGCGGAAACGCTGGGGGCTGGTATAGCCGCAGGGTTTCCGTCTTTGTGGAGGAACAGGGCTTTGCTACCCTCCCCAGCCCGCGCAGGGTGACGGCCGCATCCCCGGATCGTGCCACGGCCGCGGGATCGTCGCCGACAGGAGGTCGGACATGGCACGCCGTCGGGCCATCCGCGAGAAACTGCTGCTCGGCGCCCTGCTGGTGGGCGTGATGGTGGTGGTGTTGTCGGCGAGCAGCTTCCTCGGGATCTATTCCTACCGGCGGCTGGTGCGGGCGCTCTCCTGCCGGGCGGCGGAGCTCCCCCGGGCCAGCGAACTCGGTGAGTGCGTCGGCATGCTGCGGCTGGCCCATGCCCGGGCCCTCGCGGCCGACGAGACCGAGGAGGAGGCCTTCCTGTCGAGCCTGCGGGCGACCGAGGCGGCGCTCGAGGCCTACCGCCAGGAGCTTGCGGCCTTCGAACTCGACGACATCCGCCTTGCCGACCGCACCCGCGAGGCCCGCACCGCGCAGCGGATCTCCGATAGCCTGGCAACCGTCGACTCGATCGCCCGGCAGCACGAGGCGGATGCCGCGGAAGATCACGAGCCCTCCGCCAGCCGGGGCATGCTCCTCGCGGTCGAGCCCCACCTCGAGTCGCTCGCCGCGCTCACGTCCGAACTGCCGTCGTTCCTGCAGCAGCGGCTCCACGACCTTTCCAGTGAGGTGCGGACGAGATACCGCACGCTGATCATCACCACCTGGACAGCCGCCCTCGCGGCTGCCGGACTGCTCACGGCGATCGCCGTGCTCACCTACCGCTGGGTGTTTCGGCCACTGCGGCTGCTCGGCCACGGCTCCCGCCACGTGGCCTCGGGCAACTTCGACTACCGCATCCAGCTCGACACGCAGGACGAGATGGCCGAACTGGCCGACGCCTTCAACGACATGACGGAGCGCTTTCAGGAGATCCGCGCCGGCCTCGACCTCCAGGTGCAGGAGCGGACCCGCGAGGTGATTCGCAGCGAGCAGCTGGCGAGCGTGGGCTTCCTGGCGGCCGGCGTGGCCCACGAGATCAACAACCCGCTGGCCTCGATCGCGATGTGTGCCGAATCGCTCGAGGGGCGGATTGCCGAACTGGCTCCTGGGGAAGCCGATGCCCAGGTGGCCCGTCGGTATCTCGCGCTGATTCAGAGCGAGGCCTTCCGCTGCAAGGGGATCACCGAGAAGCTCCTCGATTTCTCGCGGCTCGGCGAGGTGCGCCGCCAGGCCACGGCGCTGGCGGCGCTGGTCACCGACGTTGCCGAGATGCTCCGCCACGTGGGCCGCTTTGCGGGCCGCGCGATCGAGATCGAGGAGGGGGCCGACGTGCTGGTGATGGTGAACCCCCAGGAGATCAAGCAGGTGGTGCTCAATCTCCTCGTCAACGCGCTCGATTCCATCGAGGAGACCGGGAAGGTTCGCGTCGCGGCGAAGCGCTCGGGGGGCGAGGCGGTGCTGACGCTCAGCGACGACGGCTGCGGGATGACCGACGAGGTGCTCGAGCATCTCTTCGAGCCGTTCTTTACCCGCCGCAAGGCTGGCCAGGGCACCGGCCTCGGCCTGTCGATCGTCCACCGGATCGTCACCGACCACGGCGGCCGCATCCAGGCTTCGAGCGCCGGGCCCGGTGCCGGCTCGACCTTTCGCGTCACGCTGCCACTCGCCCAGATCGGGGCCGATGCGGCCCCGCCCCGCGCGCCCGCAGCCGATCCTGCCACTGGCCGCGCCGCCTGACGCGATCCGCGCCCACCAGTTCCCGAAGGAGATTCCGTGAAGCCCACCCCCCGACCGATGCGGATCCTGTTCGCCGACGACGAGGCCTCCTTGCAGGAGCTGATGCGGATCGAGCTGCCCAGACTCGGCCACGAGGCCACGGTCTGCCCCGATGGCCGCACCGCGCTGGCGGCGCTCGACCGCACGTCGTACGACTGCGTGATCGTCGATCTCGACATGCCAGGTGCCGGCGGCCTCGACGTGATCGCCCGCGTGCGGCAGACGTCGCCCGATACCGAGACGGTGATCATCACGGGCAAGTCGTCGGTGGAGAGCGCCGTGACCGCCGTCAGGCAGGGGGTGTTTGATTATCTCACGAAGCCGTGCAAGCTCGCCGACATCCAGGCGGTGCTCGAGCGGGCGCGGAAGAAGCGGGAGCTGACCACGCGGCTGCGGGCGCTCGAGCGCCGCGTGCGACGGGCGGAGGGAAACACACAGCTCGTCGGCACATCGCCGTCGCTCGATCAGGTGCGGCGGCTGATCGCCCGGGTGGCGGCCAGCGAGGCCACCGTGCTCATCCGCGGCGAGACGGGCACGGGCAAGGAACTCGTGGCCCGCGCCATCCACGAGGGCAGCGGCCGGGCGGAAGGGCCGCTCGTAGCCGTCAACTGCGGCGCGCTACCGGAACACCTGGTGGAGAGCGAGCTCTTCGGCCACCGCAAGGGCGCATTCACCGGCGCCGACGAGCATCGGGCAGGCCTGTTCGAGGTGGCGGATGGCGGCACGCTATTTCTTGACGAGGTGGGCGAGTTACCCAGGTTGCTCCAGTCACGGCTGCTGCGGGCCCTGGAGAGTGGTGAGATTCGCCGCGTCGGCGATAACCATCCGATCACGGTTGACGTGCGGGTGGTCTGCGCCACGCACCGGTCGCTCGAGGAGATGGTGAAGACGGGCGACTTCCGCGAAGACCTGCTGTTTCGGATCAACACGTTCGAGATCGCGATTCCGCCCCTCCGCGACCGCCGCGATGACATCCCCATGCTCGTGGAGCACTTCGTGCGGCAGGCTCGGCCGCAGACACCTGCGGACGCGCCGGTCGCCGACCCAGCCGCGGTCGCCACGCTCGCCGCCCACCGCTGGCCCGGCAACATCCGCGAACTGGCCAACGTGGTGGAGCATGCGCTGGTGCTCTGCGATGAACTGCCACTTGCGGTGGGCCACCTCCCCGCGCGATTCGGAGGCCTGCGACCCGCGGTCGAGCCGGCCGCGATCGCTGCCCCAATGGTCACGTCGGCCCCGGGCGCGGAGAATCTCCACGCCACGGCGCCGGCCGTCGAATCACCTCTGTCCGCGGATCCTCCAGCCGTCTCCCGACCGCGGCCCGAGAGCCTACGGGAACTCGAGATGCGGGCGATCCTCGAGGGCCTCGACCGCAACAAGGGCAATAAGTCCCGCACGGCCGAGGAACTCGGGATCAGCCTCAAGACCCTCTACAACAAGCTGCACCAGCTCAACGACGGCACGCTCGACAAGACGGGCTGAAGCCGTCAGGTCTTGCGGACCACGCCGACGAGCACTCCGAGCACGCGGGCATTCTTCACATAGATCGGCTTCATCGAGGGGTTGGCCGGCTGCAACCGGATGCGGTCTCGCTCCGGAAACCAGTGCTTCAGGGTGGCTTCGCCGTCTTCCGTCTGCGCGACGACGATATCGCCGGAATGGGCCGTCTGCTTCTTCTGGATCACGACCCAGTCGCCGTCAGCGATCTGGGCGTCGATCATCGACTCCCCCATCACCTTGAGCACGAAGTGGTTGTCACGGTTGAAGAGTGATTCGAAGTCGATCCGCTCACTCTGCTCTTCGGCGGGCCGTAGCGTGCCCGCCGCCACCCAGCCCGCCATCGGCAGGCCGCGGAGGTGCGCCGGTTCGTTGACGAGCTCGATAGCCCGTGACATGTTTTTGCCGCGGGTGATCAGACCCTTGCGTTCCAACGCCTTGAGGTGGCAGACCACGCCATTGGGCGAGCGGATCTTGAAGGCGAGACCAATTTCCCGAACGGTGGGCCCATAGCCACGCGAGTGGATCTTGTCGCGGATGAACGCGTAGATCTCCATCTGCCGCTCGGTGGGAGCATCGCTGCCCTCGTCGGCCAGGTTTTTCGAGGGCAGGTTGAGGGGATTCCCGCGGACGGCGGCGACGGCCGCCGCCACTCGCCGCGGCTTCGGCCTACCGTCGGTGGCGGCCCGGGCGGAGGAGACTTTGCGCTTCGACATGCATGCCAAGCGGTGGAACCGCTTTCCTTGTCAGGGTTTGGGCTGGGGACGATCGCGGCCCCAGCGTGTGTGGACGCCAGTATCTTACTATACGGCCGTTCATTTTCAAGAGGGGTGGATCTGGTGGCATGGAGGGGCGGCGGGCGGCGGGCGGCTAAGATGAAGAGGTAATGGAACCGACGAGCCTCCAGGAGATGCAGACCATGGCGATGATCCGGAACATGGGCGGGGTGTGGGCCGGCGGAATCGCCCTCGTGCTGGGCTGGGGGATGGCAGGCGGTGTCGGGGCCGAGCCGCCGGCGGCCGCGGTGGCCGAGACGCCAAAGGCCGCAGACGCGGCTCCCAAGAAAAAGACCGTCGCCACGATCGCGCATGTCCGGATTGCCGGCAGCCTGCCCGACGGCGTGGGGCAGGGGGGGCTCCTGGCCGACGTGGCCCCTCATCTGCACCGGCTGATCGAGCGGCTCGACAAGGCCGCCGCCGACAGCCGGGTGAAGGGCGTGGTGATCGTCGTGGAATCGCCCGATCTGGGGCGGGGCCGTGCGGAGGAGATCCGCGCGGCGATCGGGCGGATTCGCAAGGCCGGCAAGCCGGTGGCGGCCTGCCTGGTGAGCGGCGCGCCGGTGCATTACGCGGTCGCTGCAGCATGTGACACCATCACCATGCCGCCCGCCGCCACGCTAGAGCTCACGGGCGTGCGGACCGAGATGATGTTTTTCAAGTCGATGCTCGACCGGCTGGGCGTGGCCGCCGAGATCCTCCAGGTGGGCGAGTTCAAGGGAGCCGGTGAGCCGCTCACCCGCGACAGCATGAGCCCGGCACTCCGGGCCCAGTACGAGAGCTTTGTCGGCGACCTCTACGAGCAGCTCGTGGAGCGGGTGGCCGCCGACCGGGGGTTGTCCGAGGAACGCGTGCGGAACCTGATCGACGTTGGTGTGTTCACGCCGGAGGCCGCCCGGAACGAGAAGTTGATCGACGCCGTCGGCTACGAAGACGAGGTGGTCGCCGCGGTGGCCGACCGCATTGGTGAGGAATCCCCAAAACTTGCCCGCGACTATGCCGAGCGGAAGTTCGATCAGGAGTTGTCGGGCGTCGGCGGCCTGGTGACGCTGATGGAGCTGTTCTCGGGCCGCAAGCAGGCGGCCCCGCTCGGCAAAAACCGGCGGATTGCTGTGGTGCACGTGACCGGCGAGATCCGCGAGGGCAAGGGGGCCGACGATCTTTTGATGGGGGGCGCCGCCGGCTCCGAGACCGTCATGAAGGCGATTCGTGACGCCGCCAAAGACGACCAGGTGGCGGCGATCGTGCTGCGGATCGACTCCCCCGGCGGGTCGGCGCTGGCCAGCGATCTGATCTGGCGGGAGGCCGAGCGGGCGAAGAAGCCGGTGGTGGCGAGCCTCTCCGATATCGCGGCGAGTGGAGGCTATTACATCGCCGCCGCGGCCGACCGGATCGTGGCGGCGCCGGGCACGCTCACCGGCTCGATCGGGGTGGTCGGCGGCAAGGTGGCCGTCGGCGAGGCGCTGGGGAAGGTCGGGGTGCACACCGACGTCGTCAGTAAGGGCAAGAACGCCGGCTGGCTGTCGATGCAGGAACCGTTCACCGCGGGCGAGCGAGAGGCATTCATGGCCACGATGAAGGAGGTGTATCGACTGTTCACCTCGAAGGTGGCGGCCGGCCGGAAACTCGATCAGGCGACCGTCGAGAAGCTCGCCGAAGGCCGCGTGTTCACCGGCCGGCAGGCAATGGCAAACGGGCTGGTCGATCGGCTGGGCACGCTGGACGATGCGATCGACGAGGCCAAGAAACTCGCCGGAATCGATGCCGATGATGCGATCGACCGCGTGCTGCTGCCCGAGCCCCGGAGCCTGTTTGACGACCTGCTCGGCTCCACGGCCACTGGGGGTGATCCGGTCGCTCGGATGGCGTCGGCGCTCGGCTCCACGACGGCGATCCGGGGCCTGCTGCTGGCGCGGATTGCCGGGTTGCCCGGGCTCGAGTCGCTGGCGGCCGAGGCCGACGCGCTCACGCTCGTGCTGTCGGGCCGACCGCAGTTGCTGATGCCGGTGCGGATCCGGGTGCGCTGACCGGCAGTGGCGACGGCCGTCGGAGCGATCAGTTCGCCGTCATTCGCACAGCATAGTGCTCGTAGCCGCAGGTTTCCTTACCTGCGGTTTCCACCGTCATGCGCACGGCATAGTGCAGGTAAGGAAACCTGCACCTACTGGTGAAGGCGTGAAGCGGTTCTTACCAAGCGAAGTGCGCGAAGGCCTTATTCGCATCCGCCATGCGATGCACGTTATCCCGCTTCGTCACCGCGGCACCTTCCCGCTTGTAGGCGGCGATGATTTCCTCGGCGAGTTTCTCGAACGTGGCACGGCCCTTCTTCTCACGCACCGCCTGCAGGAGCCAGCGGATCGCCAGCGACTGCTGACGATTGCGGTTGACTTGCATCGGCACCTGATAGGCGGCACCACCGACCCGCTTCGAGCGAACCTCGACGGCCGGCTTGATGTTTTCCAGAGCCCGGTTGAAGACCTCGATTGGCTCGGTCTCCGTGATCTTCTTGGCGACGATGTCCATCGCTTTGTAGAACACGTTTTGGGCAACGCTCTTCTTGCCGTCTTCCATCAGGCAGTTGATGAACTTGCTGGCGAGAAGCGACCCAAACTTCGGGTCGGGGCGGAGTTGTTCGCGGCTGGCAGTGATATTTCCCATGATGAATGTCTTTCTAGATTAGCCCTTCTTCGCACCGTAGAGGCTGCGGGACTGCTTGCGGCCCTGCACGCCGAGCGTGTCGAGCGCACCGCGGACGATGTGATAGCGAACACCCGGAAGATCGCGAACACGGCCGCCGCGGACGAGCACGATCGAGTGCTCCTGCAGGTTGTGGCCTTCACCCGGGATGTAGACGGTGACTTCCTTCTGATTGGAAAGCCGCACGCGGGCGATCTTCCGCAGGGCCGAGTTGGGCTTCTTCGGCGTCATCGTGCGGACCTGCAGGCAGACACCCCTCTTCTGGGGGCAGCGGTCGAGCACGGGCGACTTGGAGAACTTCCGCTTGGGACGGCGGCGGCTGCGGACGAGTTGGCTGATCGTGGGCATGATTCGATTCAAAGAAGGCTGGGATTCGGGAACCGCAGAGAATAGTCGAGGATCCGGGGCGGCGAAAGGCGCCTCTTCAGCCCCCGGGAAAACCCGCTGTCGGGCCGGCATCGGCGGCGAAAGGTCATGCCGGATGCAGCAGTTCGCCCCGGCCGCCGGCCAGCGTGTCTCCGTGCCACTGCCGCCATGCGGTGACCGTCACCGCTGCCGCCATCGACGGTCCAAAGCCGGCATCGGCAAGCCGCTTGAGCAGCAGGGGTAGGAAGGCGGGCCGCCAGGCAGCCCCGCGGCGAAACGAGGCCGGGGGGGCGGGTTGTGCCGTGAGCGCGATCACCGAGCCACGGCGCATGCCCAGGCCGGGCTGGCAGCCCACCGCGCCGCCGATCACCACCGTGCCTGCCCGGAGTTCGAAGGCTGGCGCCGGTCCGCAGTCGCCGCCCACCGCCACGATGCCGCGGCGCATCCGCGCACCGGCCAGCCCGCCGGCCGCACCGGCCACGACCACCATGCCCCCGCGCATGCCGAGCGGGCTGCCCGGCAGGGCGCCGGCGAGATTGTCGCCAGCGCTGCCGGCGACGAAGACCTCGCCGCCGGCCAGTTCGGCGGCGAGCCAATCGCCGGCGTTGCCCGCCACGTCGAGCCGACCACCCGTCATCCCTTCGGCCGCATGCCGGCCCACGTCGCCCGTCACGCGGACTATGCCGGCCGACATGCCCGCCGCCACGCGGTGCACGCGCGAAAAGTCGCCGCGGCACTCGATCACGGCGTCGGCCGGATCGCCGGCCACGCCGAACAGCGAGCCGAGCTCGCAGGGCTGGCCGTCGGCGCGGATCACGAGCCGGTTGATCGCCGTCAGGGCGAGCGGCGCGACCCGCGCGGGCGTGAGGCCCTCAAGGTCGATCGACAGCGGACCTCGGTCGGCGGCGGTTCTGGGCGTGAGGACGAGTGGCATGACAGCGGCGACGACGGAAAGCGAACGGGGCCGCGGGGGCAGAGGCTCCCACGGCCCCGTATCGTAGCGTGCGCCCCTGGCCGATGGGGGCATGCCTGGTTTCGGCGCCGCTACGGCGCCGCGGTCAACAGGGCAAGGAAAATGGAACCAGCGTGCCAACCGTGATGGGCAGCCGGTCACGTGGGTCAAGCCACGAATTGCGGCCCAAATAGGCGGAGGAGTCTGTGCGATTGGAAGACTCTGGCAGTGGCGCCGATCGTGACGGCTGTCAGCGTGGCAGCCCGAAGGGCGGGCGGCCCGACAGCGGTTGTGGGGTCACCGTCGGCCCCTATACTCACGACTCGTCGATCGGCCGACGCGATCGCCTGCAGGCACTTCGGGCCCGCAGGCAGCGTGTCGGCGACGGGGCCATGGCCGGCGCTCGCGTTGGTGGTCGACGACAGGATCATGTAGGAGCAGGAGGTAGGCATGCGGTTCACGCTGATCGATCGGGTGCTCGCTGTTGATCCAGGCAAGTCGATCACCGCCATCAAGGCGTTGTCGCTGGCCGAGGAATACCTGGGAGATCACTTTCCCCGGTTCCCCGTCATGCCCGGAGTGCTGATGCTCGAGTCGATGACGCAGGCGGCCGCCTGGACGGTTCGGCTCGGCGAGGATTTCGCTCACAGCATGGTGGTGCTGCGGGCAGCCCGAAACGTGAAGTATGGCGACTTCGTGGAACCCGGCCGGGTGCTCACCGTGACGGCCCAGGTGATTTCGCAGGACGAAAAGACGACCACGGTGAAGGCCAGCGGCACGGTGGGCGACCGCACCAGCCTGACCGCCCGTCTCGTTCTCGAGCGGTACAACATGGCCGACCGACTGGCCCACGGAGCCGCCCTCGACGCCCGGGTGCGGTCGGAGATGCGGAAACTCTGGGCCCTGCTCCATCCGGTTTCCGGGGGTGTGCCGCAGAAGCCCGTGGCCTACGTCTCGCAGGCGGCCAGCCGAGATGCGGCGTTTGCCGGCTCGGGCGGCTGAGCCGCCCGAGGGGTGGTTTTTCGGGAAATCTGGCCGATTTTTCCGGCTGGCCCTGTTCGGCCGGCGGAAAATGGGCAACTTCGGGTTCCCATGCCGGCTGGCCGACATTACAACACACGCTCGTCCTGCCGGACGCGTCCCATCCCCCGTTTGTAAGGTGAAGCGTCGATGCCGACTCGCGATGAAATCTTTGACAAGGTAAGAAGCGCCCTGGTGGATGCCCTGGGAGTTGACGAAGACGACGTCACCCCGAACGCGACCATGGTCGGCGACCTGGGAGCTGAGTCGATCGACTTCCTCGACATCGTGTTCCGCCTGGAGAAGGCCTTCAACATCAAGATCTCCCGGGGCGAACTCTTTCCCGAGGATGTCCTGTCGAGTTCCGAGTTCGTGGCCGACGGCAAGGTGACGCCGGCCGGCATCGCGGCTCTGAAAGCCCGGATGCCGTTTGCCGACCTCTCCAAGTTTGAGTCGAACCCGAGCGTGCAAAACTTTGCCAACACGCTCACGGTTGAAGACATGGTGCGGTACGTGCAGAGCAAACTGGCGGCTTGACGCCGGCGTCCCCGGGGCACGATCGACGCCCCGCTCGCCTTCCCCCGGAGGCGGCAGCCCGCCGCGAACGGATTCATGCGCTGGTTCTGGATTGACCGGTTCGACGAGTTCATCCGTGGCAAGCACGCCACGGCGGTGAAGAATGTTTCGCTCGCCGAGGAGCATCTCCACGACCACTTCCCGGGTGTGGCGATCATGCCCAACTCGCTGATCGTCGAGGGCATGGCCCAGGCGGCCGGGCTCCTCGTTGCCGATGCCATCGACTTCAATCGCCGGGTGGTGCTCGCCAAGGTGGCCATGGCGGAGTTTCACTTTGACGCGGTGCCGGGCGACACCATTCGGTTTAGGGCCGAGGTCCTCGATCTCAGGCCCGCGGGATCATTGACCAAGGTCACCAGCACGATCGGCGACCGGGTGCAGGGGGAGGCCGAACTCTTCTTCGCGCACCTCGAGCCTGGAGAGGGCGTGCCGAAACTCTTCGAGCCGGAGGAACTCCTGCGGTGGCTCGACCAGATGCATATCTACGAGATCGGCCGGGACGAAGCGGGCCAACCGCTCGCCCGTCCTGACTGGTGAGACCCCGCGGAGACTGGTGATGGCTTCGGGCAGGCGACGAGTGGTGATCACGGGCATGGGCTGCATCACCCCGCTGGGCACGCGGGTGGAGCAGCTCTGGAAAAACCTCGTCGCGGGCGCCTCCGGCGTCGGCCTGACGACGATCTTTGACGCCTCAAAGTTTCCGACGAAGATTTCGGCCGAGGTGCGGGGCTGGGACATCGCCGACGAGGGGCAGGATCCTGCGGCCTGGTCGTTCTGCGGCCGACACACGCGGTTTGCGGCGGGAGCGGCGTTGCAGGCGATGACCGACGCCGGCTTGCGGCAGGGCCTGCCGGCCGACCCGACGCGGTTGGGCATCTACCTGGGCAGCGGCGAGGGGCAGCAGGATTTCGACGCCTTCACCCGGATGATGCTGGCCGCCATCGAGGGTGACACCCTCGACGTGGCAAAGTTCACGAAGCTCGGACTCGAAACGCTGCACCCGCAGGCAGAGGTCGAGCAGGAGCCCAACATGCCGGCCGGGCACCTGGCGGGACTCTTCGACGCGCAGGGGCCCAACCTCAACTGCCTCACTGCCTGCGCCGCCTCGAGCCAGGCGATCGGCGAGGCGGCCGAGATCGTTCGCCGCGGCGAGGCCGACGTGATGCTCTCCGGCGGCACCCACAGCATGATCCATCCGTTCGGCGTCACGGGCTTCAACCTGCTCACGGCGCTCTCCACGCGGAACGACGAGCCGGCCCGGGCGAGCCGGCCTTTCGACAACGACCGCGACGGCTTCGTGCTTGGCGAGGGCGCGGCGATGGTGGTGCTCGAGGAACTCGAGCATGCCAAGAGACGCGGGGCCACGATCCACGGCGAACTCGTGGGCTACGGCTCCACGGCCGACGCCTACCGGATCACCGACACGCATCCCGAGGGCCGCGGGGCCGCCTCCTGCATCACGATGGCGCTCGGCGACGCCAAACTTGGCGTCAATGACATTCACTACATCAACGCCCACGGCACGAGCACGAGCGTCAACGACCGGGTCGAATCGTTGGCCATCAAGAAGGTGTTCGGTGAGCGGGCCTACAAGATCCCGGTGTCGAGCACGAAGGGCATGATGGGGCACCTGATCGCTGCCGCCGGGGCGACCGAACTGATCGTCTGCCTGCTGGCGATCCGCGACGGCCTGCTGCCGCCGACGATCAACTACGAAACCCCCGATCCCGACTGCGACCTCGACTACGTTCCCAACAAGGTCCGCGAGGGGAAGGTGGAACAGGCTCTTTCCAACTCCTTCGGCTTCGGCGGGCAGAACATCGCCCTGATCGCCGGCCGCTTCCGCGGCTGATCGTCTCGTCGACCCCGCCCATCTTGCCCGACTTGCCGCCCGCAGGGTTTCCTCAACCGGCGCGGGCCGCATGACCGATACCACCGGTGATCGCGGAGACGTGGTCGCCGGCGATGTGCCCGCGGCGCTTCCTCCGCCCATCGGGAATACCGACCATGAAATCGCTCTCGCGGGCCTTCGGCCTCGTCGTCGTGACCGCCGTGATCGTCACGTCGAGCGGCTGCTCGATCATCGACCGGTTGTTCCTGCTCAACACCGACGGTCCCCACGGCCACCACGCCGCTCAGGGCGGCGGCCAGTGCCAGGATGGCCAGTGCCAGGACGGCCAGTGTGGCCCTGAAGGCTGCCCTGACGGCACCTGCCCGCCCGGCGCGTGCCAGTCTGGGAACTGCCAGGAGTGTGAAGGGGGCGCCTGCCACCCGCGGCACGTCGGCCGTTATGGTGGCCTCGCCAAGCACCACCTCACGCCCGAGGAGAAGGCGGCCCTCGCCAGTGCCGATTACGGTGCCACGCAGCCGGCGGGCCCGCCGACCGGTGCCGTGGCCTACCCGTATTACACGACCCGCGGCCCCCGCGACTTCCTCGCCACATGCCCGCCTTCGATCGGCCCGCAGTGAGCGACCACGCCGCGACCGCCCTGAGACGTGCCCCACGTCGTGCGGCGTTGGGCTTTCGCCCCTCGTGCCGGTAGGCTTGCCGCCTGACCGGCATCTTTTTTTGGCTCGTTTTCGAGGGGCGTTGCATGGCAGCCGCAGCGGCGGATTCTGCGTCGGGGATGACGGCCTCCGGCCGGCTCACGCTCACCGGCTGGCTCGTCTGCGGGATCGCCGCGATTGGCTTCGCGTTTGACATCTACGAACTCCTGATGCTGCCGCTGGTGATCAAGCCGGCGATCCGCGAACTCTCCGAGCCGCTGGTGGCGGCACTCGTCTCGGGGGGCATGTCGGCGGCCGATGCCCAGGCGCTCTGGTCGCCGGGTGGAAAGGACTACGTCGCCTGGGCGCGGACGCTGTTCTTCGTGCCGGCCCTCGCCGGCGGCGTGTTTGGTCTGCTCGGCGGCTATCTCACGGATCTGCTCGGCCGCCGGCGGGTGCTCACCTACAGCATCCTGCTCTACGCCTTCTCGGCCCTCGCCGCAGGGTTTGTCACGTCGCTGCCACTCCTGCTGCTCTGCCGCTGCCTGGTCTTCATCGGCGTGTGCGTGGAGTTTGTGGCGGCGGTCGCCTGGTTGGCCGAGCTCTTTCCAGACCGCGAGCAGCGGGAGCGGGTGCTCGGCTGGACGCAGGCCTTCTCGTCGCTCGGCGGCCTGCTGGTGGGCGCGGCCAACGTGCTCGCCGCCCGGTTCGCCGACGTGCTGCCGGTGATCCAGGGAGGCCACGAAGCCTGGCGGTACACGTTGATCTCCGGCGTGATCCCCGCCCTGCCGCTGATTCTCATTCGTCCCTTCCTGCCGGAGAGCCCCGTATGGGCTGAGAAGAAGCGTGCCGGCACGCTCCGGCGGCCGAGCATCCGCGAACTCTTCAGCCCGGCGCTCGTCCGCACCACCGTCGTGACCACGCTCGTGTTCGCCGCCAGCTACGGCATCGCCTTCGGCGCGATCCAGCAGCTGCCGCAGATCCTCGGGGGTCCGAAGGGGCATGCTGCCATCCTCGCCACGGCCAAGGCGGCCCAGGACGACGCGGTCGCGGCGGCGGAGCAGGCGGGCAAGCCTGTGCCGTCGGCGGGGCGGCTCAAAGCGATCGCCGGTAATGCCACCGATGAGGCGGTGGCGACCGTCACGATCTACCAGGAGATCGGCGGCCTCGTGGGGCGGGTGCTGCTGGCGTTCGCGGCGCTGCGAATCGTGGGCCGCCGCAGGCTGCTGCGGCTTTTTCAGTGGCCGGCGCTCTTCGTGGTGCCCGCGCTCTTCTGGTGGATTTCCACGCAGCTCACGACGGCCGAGTCACTTCCGTGGATCAAGGCCGGCATCTTCGTGGCGGGGCTGTTCACCGTGTCGCAGTTCAGTTTCTGGGGGAACTACATCCCGCTTGTGTTCCCCACGCACCTTCGTGGAACGGGCGAGAGCTTCGCGGCCAACATCGGCGGTCGCGTGCTCGGCACGGCCGCGGCCTGGCTCACGCTCACGTTCTCCGCGGCTGCGCCTCCCGATCCCGTGCGGATTGCCTTGGCCGGCGCGGCGGTGGCGGGAGCCTACGCGCTGCTGGGCGCGATCCTCACGCACTGGCTGCCCGAGCCCGACGCCACGCTCGAATGACCGCGTGCCCGCCTCGCCTCGGCTCCGGGGCGGGATCCCATCACGCCAGCGTGCGGGGCGCTCTCGGGGCGTCATCGGAGAGCGTCGGCACCGACCAGATCACGTAGAGCCCGATCGCGACCGCGGCCAGGAACACCCACCGCAGCCACCAGGCGAGACTGTTGAGGAACAGGCTCACCGCCACGACGGCCAGCACCATCACGATCGCGCGGTGCTTCAGACCCCGGCGGATGCCGTGGTAGTGCTGCCAGTCGTCGAGCGTGGGGCCGAAGAGCCGCGAGCGATGGAGCCAGGCGTGGATCCGCGGCGAGCCGCGATAGAAACACCAGCTTGCCAGGAGCACGAACGGCGTCGTGGGGATCAGCGGCAGCACCGCCCCGATCACCGCCAGCCCCAGGCAGGCCCAGCCGCCGGTCACGTAGAGAAACCCGCGGAGCGGGTCGGTGACGGGGCGGAGATCCATGGGGCGGCCACTGCGGAGGTCTGGCAGGCTGGTGCCGGGATTCTACCACGCCGCTTTTTCCCGTATGATCGCCGCCACCGTCGGCCCGACGGCCCCCGCCATCCCCGCTTTCGGAGAGTTTCCATGCCCCTCGTGCCCATGCGGATCCTGCTCGACCACGCCGCCGAACACGGCTACGGCCTCGCGGCGTTCAACGTCAACAACATGGAGCAGATCCAGTCGATCATGGAGGCGGCCAAGGAGACCGACAGCCCCGTCATTGTGCAGGCCTCGCGGGGCGCCCGCAGCTACAGCCAGGACAACTACCTCCGCCACCTGATGATCGCGGCCGCCGAACTCTATCCCTCGATCCCGATCGCGATGCACCAGGATCATGGCAACTCGCCGGCTACCTGCCAGAGCGCGATCGACAACGGCTTCACGAGCGTGATGATGGACGGCTCGCTCAAGGAAGATGGCAAGAGCCCGGCCGACTTCGACTACAACGTGAAGGTGACGGCGGACGTGGTGAAGCTCGCCCACCGGCAGGGCGTTTCGGTAGAGGGAGAGCTGGGCTGCCTGGGGTCGCTCGAGAGCGGCGAGGGAGAGGCCGAGGACGGCCACGGCGCCACTGGAAAGCTCTCCCACGACCAGCTGCTCACCGACCCCGACGAGGCGGCGCGGTTCGTGGCGGCCACGGGCGTCGACGCGCTGGCGGTGGCGATCGGCACCAGCCACGGGGCCTACAAGTTCACGCGGAAGCCTGACGGCGACGTGCTGGCCATGAAGCGGATCGAGGAGATCCATGCCAAGCTCCCCAACTGCCACCTCGTGATGCACGGCTCGTCGAGCGTGCCCCAGGAACTCCAAGACGTCATCACCACGTTCGGCGGGAAGATGCCGCAGACCTGGGGCGTGCCGGTCGAGGAGATCCAGAAGGGCATCAAGCACGGCGTGCGGAAGATCAACGTCGACACCGACTGCCGCATGGCGATCACCGGCGCCATCCGCAAGGTGCTCGCCCAGACTCCCGAGAAGTTTGATCCCCGCGACTACCTCAAGCCCTCCCGCGAGGCGATGAAGAAGGTGTGCGCGGAACGGATGGTGCAGTTTGGCCAGGCCGGCAACGCCGGCAAGATCAAGTGCATCACGCTCGCCGACATGGCGAAGCGATACGCCGGGGGCTGAAGGCGGCCGCCGTTTGCCGGCGGGCCGTCGGTCGGGCTATTCTTATGGCAGAGGTGCTCTCGCCCGCCGACACGTCGTAGCGGTGCGCCGGTGGACGAGATGGGTCGGCTCTCGAGAGTGCCCACCGGAACGTTCGATGTCGACGGCCGCTTCAGAACTTCGCCTCATGCCCTGCGAACGCGACGGAATCCGGCGCGCCATCGTCAGGGCCTGCGCGGAGGCCGGTGCCCACTGGAGGCGGATCGTGCTCTTCGGATCGCGGACGAATCCGCGTGGTCGTGGCGGCGATATCGACCTGCTCATCGAGCTGGATCCGCGGCATCCGGTCGACACATTTCGTCTGACGCAGCGGCTACGACTCGCGCTGGAAGACGAGTTGGGCGAGCAACGAGTTGATCTCGTGCTCGACGACGGTCAAGGCGACAGAGTTTTTCCCGACATCGCGAGGCACCGTGGAGTCGAACTGTGGTCGAACACCTGACGCGGTTGCTGCAAGGGCAACTCGCCTCAGGAACGCCATCGCCCACGACTACCTGATCGAGAGCGCTGACCGCGTCTTGACGGAGGCGTTGAAGGCAGCGCCCGAACTCACCGACGCCGTGCAGCGCGTGGTTTGGTATGTCGAGACGAAGCGATACTGCTAGAGCGCATCCGGTTTATGTGTAGCGTCGTCTCCATAAGCGAGGGTGGGTAGGCGAAGGGGGTCGGCGAACGCTCGAGGAGCCTTGGGCGTATCCTCGCCCGGCGACGAGACTTTTGCCGCCCCCGAGCCGGCGAACCACGTAAGTCGAATGCGCTCTAGAGCCGCTCCGATTCTGGTGGAGCACCGGCTCCGGCAGACGGCAAAAGTCGTCGCGTCGCGGTCCTTCGGATGGTCGCCGTGAGCCGCGGGGAGACAAACCTGCGGCTATGACGCGGGCGAAATCCGCGTTGCGTGGCTTGCCCAGTCGGCCTACCATCCCGCCCCCGCGCTCAGGTGCGCGCGGTGCCTGCCTGAAGGACCGTCTCATGGATGACCTCAACAACGACGACATTCTCGCGCACGGCCGCCGGATCCTCCGCGCCGAAGGCGAGGCGGTGCTCCGCGCCGCCGACACGCTCGATGCCGACTTCTGCCGCGGCGTGCGGATGATCCGCGAGTGCACTGGCAGCGTGGTGGTGACGGGAATCGGCAAGGCTGGGCTCGTGGCCCGAAAGATCTCCGCGACGCTCGCCTCCACCGGCACACCGAGCCACTTCCTGCACCCGGCTGAGGCCATGCACGGCGACCTGGGCGCGATCCGCAGCGATGACGTGGTGCTCGCGCTCTCGCAGTCGGGCGAGACCGAGGAGATCACGCGCCTTCTGCCGCACCTCGCCGCTCGCCGGGTGGGCATCGTGGCCCTCACGGGACGTCCCGAAAGCACGCTGGGCCGCGCCGCCGACGTGGTGGTGGCCACCGGGCTGATCCGCGAGGCCTGCGGCCTCGGGCTCGCCCCCAGCACGAGCACCTCGCTGATGCTGGCCCTCGGCGACGCCCTGGCACTGGTCGTCAGCGGCCTGCGGGACTTTACCCCGGAGGACTTCGCCGCCCGGCATCCGGGCGGCAGCCTCGGCCGGCAGTTGATGCTCGTGGAAGATGCCATGCGGCCGCTCGCCGAGTGCCGGCTTGCTCAGCCCGATGAAACGGTGCGGGCCGTATTTGCACGGCCGCTGCCCGCTCGGCGGACGGGGGCCGTGATGATTCTCGACGAGGCCGGGGCGCTTGCCGGCATCTTTACCGACAGCGATCTGGCGAGGCTCTTCGAGCGGCGGCACGACGCGGCGCTCGACGAGCCCATCGGCCGCGTGATGACCAGCCGGCCCACTACGCTGCCCGTGGGTACCCGCCTCCGCGACGCGGTGGCGATTCTCGAAGCCCGCCGGCTGAGTGAACTCCCGGTGCTCGACGACGGCCGCCCCGTGGGCCTGCTCGACATCGTCGATCTCGTCGGGCTCGTGCCACCGGAGGCGGTCGCCACGCCCCGGTCGGCGGCTGCCGCCTGAGGCCCGCGTCTCCACGCTCACGAAGCCCACCATGCCAGACATCTCCGACACGCCCGACCTGGACCGCCGCCTCGCCCGCGTGCAGCTGCTGCTGCTCGACGTCGATGGCGTGCTCACCGACGGCGGCGTGACCTGGAACAACGAGGGCATCGAGTCGAAAACATTTCACATCCGCGACGGCCTCGGCCTGCGGGCCTGGCAGAAGGCGGGCGGCCGCACGGGAATCATCACCGGCCGCTCCAGTCACGTGGTGCAGCTGCGGGCCGGTGAGCTCGGCGTGGGTATCGTGCGACAGGGTGTCGACGACAAGCTCGCGGCGGCCGAGGGCGTGATCCGGGAATGCGGGCTCAGCTGGGAGCAGACGGCCTTCATCGGCGACGACCTCCCCGACCTGCCGTGCGTGATGCGATGCGGCGTGGGCGTGGCGGTGGCCGACGCCTGCGACGACCTCGCCCGCGCGGCGGCGATCGTGACCAGGCTGCCGGGCGGCCGCGGGGCGGTTCGCGAGGTGATCGAGCGGATGCTCAAGGCGCGGGGCGTCTGGGACGCGGTCGTCGCCCGCTACGCCGGTGCCCGGGCCTGACGCACTCCCACGCGGTGAGACGGCGATGGAACATCGACTTGGACGCACGCTGCGGGTGTTTCTCGTCGCGCTGGCGGCCGCGGGCTTCTATCGGCTCGCCGTTGTGCCGATCGTCGAGCCGCGGGTGCGAGACACCGCCACGGCGCTGGAAATGACCCCCGAGGAGGCGGCCGCGATCCGGGCCCGGTCCGACCAGCGGCTCGCGGCGCTCGGCGACGTGTTTCCCCCCGGCGCCTGGGAACGCGAGGATCCGATCATGCTCGAGAGCCGCCAGATCCGGCTGCTCTTCAAGGACTACCACTCGCTGCCCGACGGCCGCGTGAACCTCGTGCCCTGCACGCTGGTGGTGCTTCCGGACCGCAATCGCGTGGCAGCCGACGGCCAGCCGGGTCGCACGCTCGTGCTCCGTGCGCCGCAGGGGGCGGTGCTCGAGTTCGACGAGCCGCTCGACCTGCGGCAGGGACGGCTGGCGAAGTTGATCGGGGGGAGCCTGCGGGGCCAGGTCACGATCCGCGGCACGCCCACCGCGCCCGGCGCGGAGGACGACGTCGAGATCGTGACCCGCGACATCGAACTCGACGAACTCGAGGTCCGCACCGGCGAGATGGTGCAGTTTCGCTACGGCCGCTCCAGTGGCAGCGGCCGGGGCATGGTGGCCCGCCTCCGACCCAGGCCCGGGAGTTCGGGCCCGGCCGCCGCCGGTGGTTCATCCGACAAGGGGCCCAACATTGGCGGTGTCGACTCGATCCGGCTCGACCGCGACGTGAAGATGCGGATCGAGGGTCTCGCCGGGGGCATGCTTCCCGGGGCTGCGCCGCCGACCGCGGTGGATCCGGCCGGAGCCGGGGCCGCTCCGCCGACGACCAGCGAAGCCCCCGCCTCACCTCCCGTGCTCGTGAGCTGCCGCGGCGCGCTGTGCATGAACGTGTCGGCCAACGTGATCACCCTCGAGGAACACGTCGACGTGATCCGGGCCGCTGCCGACGGGGCCACCGAACAACTCTCGTGCGACCTGCTGGCGATCGTGCTCGCCCGGAAGCCCAAGGCGACCGACGGTGCTGCCGTGCCCGCGACGGCCGCCGTTCGTGGTGGGCTCGAGCCGGTGGAGATTCAGGCGAAGGGCACGCCGGTCGTGGCCCGCTCGACCGGTGCGGAACTGGAGGTGAGGGCGGCACGGCTTGGCTACGAGATCGCGACCCGGCGGATCCTGCTCGACGGCGAGGAGCCGGTGTCGCTGGTGGCGAAGGGCACTGAGATGGAGGCCCGCAAGATCGACTACTGCCCCGGACCGCCGGGCGATCCGGGTTCGCTGATGGCCGTGGGACCGGGCTGGCTCCGCGTGCGGTCGGAGAAGTCGCCGCCGGCGCAGGCCCGGTGGCAGCAGTGGCTGCGGATGCGGCCCGAAGGCGAGGGGCACGTGGTCTCGCTCGCGGGCGATGCCGACGTCACAGTTGAGACGCAGGGCCGGCTCTCGGCCGCCGAGATCCATCTCTGGCTCGATGTCGTGAAGGGCTCGCGGCCCGCGAAGGCCGATCCCGCGGCCGGGCCGGACCTCTCGGGCATCCGGCCGTCCCGGCTGCTCGCCCGCGGCATGGTCGAAGCCGACGCCGAAGAGCTGGCGGCCCGGACCGACCGGCTCGAACTCTGGTTCCGAACCGTCGAACCGCCGCCCGCTCCGGCGATCGCTCCAGCGCAACTTCCCGCGGCCGCCGCACCCGTTGCCGCGACGGCCGCCGCTCCGGCGTTGCCCCCGACCGCTCCCCCGCCGGCGCCGGTAGTCGCTGCCCCACCGCGGCAGGCTCCGCCGCCGCGGACACGCGGCAAGATGATCGCCACGGCGGCGCTCGTTCGCGGGCAGGTGACACTTGCCGCCGCGGGCAACGAAGTCGACGAGATGTCGATGGAGGGGCAGGTGCACCTCGTCGAGCAGCCGCTTGCGGCGGCCGCCGGCGGCCCGCCCGCCGAGCCGGGCATCGACATCCGCGGCGACCAGATGCAGCTGACGCGGGCGACGCGTCCTGACGCCAAGGCGATCGTGTCGGGTCGCCCCGCCATCGTGAAGGGCAGGGGACTCGATCTCCAGGGACCGATGGTGGAGTTTGACCGGGGCCAGAATCGTCTCACCGTCGACGGTGCCGGAAAGCTCTCGCTGCCGATGGTGGGCGGCGCTGGAGCGCTGGAGTCGCTCGCGTTCACCGGCAACGCCCCGCCGCCACCGGCCGCCGCCGGCCCGCCGGGCACCCTCGACGTGAGCTGGCAGGGCCGACTCGACTTCGATGGCTCGAAGGCCCGCTTCATCGATACCGTCGTCGCCAAGGGGGGCACGGCCGATCTCCGGGCCGGCTCGCTCGACGTGATCTTCGACCGGCCGTTCGAGTTTGCTGTCGACGAATCGCAGCGCGGCGGCAAGCAGCCGGAGGTGGCGAAGATCGCCTGCGGGGCCGGCGTGAAAATTGAGAGCGAGTCGGTCGATGAGGCCGGTGACCGTTCGACGGAGCAGCTGTTCGTTCGCGATCTGGTGATCGACCGGGCCAGCGGCGACGTGACCGGCTCGGGTCCGGGACGGCTGACGAGCACCCGGTCGGGCCAGCCTCCGCAGATGTCGCTGCCCGCGGGGCCCCAGGCTGGCGGCGTGGCTGCCCAGCCGGTGGCAGCGACCCACCGTTCCAGTGAGCTCACCTATCTCGGCGTCGATTTCCAGCGGGGGCTGCGGGGGAATCTCCACCGGCGGACGATGGAGTTTCACCAGCGGGTCGAGGCGATCTGGGGCCCGGTCGTCCGGCGTGGCGACACGCTCGATCCGCATGCGGCCGGAGGTCTGCCCGAGGGTGCGGTGACGATCAACTGCGACGTGCTCGGCGTCGGGCAGGCGCCGCCGATGCCCGGCCGGCAACGCTCGAGCATCGAACTCGGTGCCACCGGCAACGTGCTCGTCGAAGGAGAGTCGTTCACCGCCCGCAGCGCCCGGCTGACCTGGAGCGAGGGCAAGGACCTGCTCGTCTTCGAGGGGGACGGTCGCAGCGACGCCCAGCTCTTTCGGCAACTCAAGGCAGGCGCTCAGCCGTCGAGCGCCTCGGCCGGAAAGATCCTCTACTGGCGCGGACTCAACCGCGTCGATGTGGAGGACGCCCGCTATCTCGACCTCGATCAGCTGCGTGGTGGCGGGGCGGCGGGTGGCCAGCCCGGTGGGTTTTCCGGAGGCGGCCCGCGGCCACTGACCCCGCCCCGGGTTCCCGGCACGTGATCCGCCGACGCTGCACGATCTTGATCGTCGCCGCGGGTGTTTTACCTGCGGTGCCTGAGGGTGGCGGTGTACAGGTAGAAAACCTGTACCTACGGGTTGCGGCGGTGATCGTAGCCGCGGGTTTTTTACCTGCGGTGTCGGTGGGTGGTGGTGTACAGGTAGAAAACCTGTAGCTACGGGTTGCGGTGGTGATCGTAGCCGCGGGTTTGTTACCTGCGGTGTCGGTGGGTGGTGGTGTACAGGTAGGAAACCTGTAGCTACGGGTTGCGGTGCACGCCGCACGATGGCGGAACGTTTTCTGAGCGGGCGTCACACCACCCGCCGCGACTCCTTGTCGAACGCGTCGAGCACAAATGCCATCACGTCGGCTGCGACCCGATCCTCAAACGCCTCGCCGTGGCCGCCACCGCGAGGCTCGAGCAGGGCGAGGTGCGGAATGCCGAGCGCGTTGAGCTTGCCGTGCAGCCGGGCGGCGCCGTCGTGCCAGTGGATCTCGTCGGGATCGCTGGCGAAGCACTGGTGCCGCGGCCAGTTCAGCGGATGCACGTGCAGAATCGCCGTGTCCTGCCGGGCCCGTTCGACGTCGCCAAACAGCTGCCAGAGCGTGTCGTAGCATTCGCCGTCGTCACGGTCTCCCGCCTCCCGCATCGCCTGATGGAAGTCGATCGCCGGCGCGATCGCCCCGGCAATGGGAAACACTGCCGGGTGCCGGTAGGCAAGCCGCAGCGCCCCCTGGCCTCCCATGCCCATGCCGAGCAGTGCGATGCCCGGCGGCTCCACGCCGAATCGCCGCGCCATCTCGCCGCGGATCACGTCCACCACGTACCGCTCCGGCGTGACCAGAGGATCGAACGAGGGCACGATGCGGTCGAGCCACCAGGAACGGCCGCTGCGGGGCGCGATCACCGCAAGCCGGTGGGTCTCCACGAGGCCACACAGCGCGGGCTGTTCCTGGAGCCACCGCTCCCGCACCCCGTGGAGATAGATGATGGCCCGGCCGGGCAGCGCATCTGGCGGCGCGTGCACCTCGCACGGATGCCCCGCCACCTCGACGACGGACCAGTGGGGGCGGGGTGACGGCATGGGCCGGAGCGGGCGGGCGGGGTGAAACCAGCCCCTATTCTAGCGGCCCCTCAGGCGGCTATCCTGCTCGTCTCGGCGGTGGACTCCTCGCGGAGTGGATGCACCGCACCGACAGCCTCAGGCAGGGCAGCGACACGATGGAAATCCTTCTCAGTGCAGATGAACTGGCCGCCGGTATCGGCCGGCTCTCGGATCAGGTGAAGGGCGACGTCGGCCGGCGGCCGCTGATGGTGGTGGGTGTGCTCACCGGCAGCATCGTGCTGGTCGCCGACCTGATCCGCCGGCTCGAGGGACCGGTGAGCGTGAGCATGGTCTGGGCAAGCAGCTATCGCGGCACCGCGACGTCGCCCGGCAAACTCGAGATGCGGCTCGACCTGCTCCCAGACCTCACCGGCCAGGACGTGCTCCTCGTGGACGACATCTTCGATACCGGGCACACGCTCAAGGCACTCCTGGAGGAACTGCGGCGGCGGGGGGCGGCGAGCGTGCGGTCGCTGGTGCTCCTCCGGAAGACGGGCCGCGCCGAGGTCGACATCCAGCCCGACTTCGTCGGATTCGACATTCCCGACAAGTTCGTGGTCGGTTATGGTCTCGACTTCGACGGCGGACTGCGGCACCTCCCGCATCTCGCGGCGCTCGATGACGACGACATCGCCGCCGCCCGGGCCGGACAGATACGATGCAGCGAGCAACCCGCAAGCCCGTCCTGATCGCGACCCACGGACTCGACCCGGTCGGCACCGGCAGGCAGGTCGAACTGCTCGCCCACGGGCTGGCGGCGGCAGGCCGCGACGTGCACGTTGCCTGCACGACCACCGGCGGAGCCCTGCCCGAGCGGCTGGCGGCCGCCGGCATTGCCGTGCATCGGCTCGGCCGTCGGCCCCAGGCAGACGCGGGCGTGGCGGTGCGGATGGTGGGCCTGGCGCGAAGGCTGCGGGCAGGGGCCGTGATCTCGTTCGGCCGCCGGCAGGCGGTGATCGCGGCGGTCGTGCGGCTGATGACGCCGGGCGTGCGGGCGCTCGCCCACGTGGCGGTGCCGGTTCACGGCGCGCGGCTCGGCTGGTCGCTCCGCCGCATGGACCGCGTGATCGCGACGTCGCCCGGCGTGGCTGCATCGTGCCAGCGACTCGGGGTTTCGGCGCTGCGAATCGCGACGATCGCTCCCGGCATCGTCGCCGACCAAGGGCTGGGGCTCTCCCGCGGGGAGCTCGCTCGCTTGCTCGGGCTCGATCCCGCCGCGACCTGGACGCTCTGTGTGACGCCGCTGGTGGCGGAGTCGAGGCTCGAGCGGCTGCTCTGGGGAATCGACCAGCTGGGGGTCGTTCGCAAGGGAGTGCAGCACGTGCTCATCGGCGCCGGCCCGCAGTTGCGGCGGGTCTGGCGGCGGGCCCGCGTGCAGGAACTGGCCGAGCGGCTGTTCGTGATGCCGCACTGCGGACTCGTGCTTGATCTGCTCGGCCAGGTGAGCTACGTCTGGCAGCCGGCGGAAACGGCATGCGGTGGGGCCATCCTCGATGCGATGGCACGGGGCGTGCCGGCCGTGGCCGTCGAGAGCGAGGCGGCGCGGCAGTTGATCGTGACCGGTGAGACCGGATGGATCGTGCCGCCCCTGCCGGAGAGCGAGTTTCCGAGGCGGGCGTTCACCCTGCTGGAGAACGCGGAGATGGCAGCGGAGTTTGGTGCCGCGGCGCAGGCCCGGGCGGCAGAAGCCTTTCCGGTCGAGTCGATGCTGACGGCGTTCGGCCGAGTCCTCGACGAGCCTGCGTGAGCGCGCGTCATGCAGGCCGGGCGTAGAGCGTGACGCCCGCCGGAGTGGCGCGAAGGTGGCCGTCTTCCGCGACGAGCACGCCCGCCTTGAAGACTTTGGCCGGCATCGAGAACATCGCAGCCAGGTCGCGGTCGGGCCGGTAGAGCGTGATGTCGGCATCGCCGCCCGGGGCGAGATGGCCCTTGCGAACGAGGCCCGCGATGCGGGCGGGGGCGGCGCGGGTGACGATGCAGAGTTCCTGCAGGGTGTACTCGCGATCGAGAGCCCCAAGCGGGCTCCGCCGCCGAACAGCGGGATGAATCCGGGCGAAGGCCTCGCGGCGGAAGGCGGCATCGCCCAGCAGCGCCAT
>QWQL01000152.1 GCA_003670825.1 Planctomycetota bacterium | reverse complement strand
GCGCATCCGTTCCGGCCGCCACGATCCGCAGGGTCGGTGGTGGACGTCGACCGCCATGCTGCCGATACCGATGGAAGGCCCCGGCGGCCCGGTCGTCAACAAGGGTCTGGGCGGCCCGGGCCTGCTCCCCCGGCCTACTCCCCAGGAACGCGTTGATGCTGCGATCCGCCACCTTCGGCATGCTCACCGTGCTCACCGTCGTGGCAGCGACGGCTGGTGCCGAGGCGGCGCCACCGGTGGCCTTCGAGGGGTTGGGCCTGGGCAACTTCGAGGGGGGCGGTTCGGTCGCGGCGGAGCTGGAGCGGATCGATGCCGACGCCGAGCGGGAGCAGCTCGGCAGGATGGCCGATATCGCAGTCGCCGTTCAGGGCCCGTCAGGCCGAGACGCGTCTCCCACGCCCCTGTCGGCGGAACTCCGCAGCCGGATTCACCGGTTTGACGTGGCTGCCGGGCTCATCGCCGATCCGCAGCTCGTCCAGGACGGGCCGGCCCGCTGGATGGGCCGCGTCGGGCTCTCGAGCGACAGGGCCGACGGACGGGAGTCGGTGGAACTCCGCACGATGGTGGGCAACAACGCGGAGTGGGGCCTCGTGGGCGTGGAGGTCGGCCCGCGGGTGGAGCGGAAGCTCCGCAAGGGGGCGACGTTCTTCATCGACGGCAAGGCCGAGGCCCAGGCCATGCGATCGACGGAGACAGGCTGGTGGTCGCTGCCGGGCACGGCGACCGACGGGTCGGGCATGGTGGGCGTGATGGCCCGCACGGGCGTCGTCCGTTGAGCGTCGCCGTCAGGCGAGGTCGCGATCCTGGAACAGCACCAGGGCCACCAGGATCGCCAGCGTCGAGTAGAGGGCCGCGTAGAGCGCCGCCCAGCCAAGGTAGACCCAGGGCACCGGCATGCCCCCCACCACCGCCGCCTCGATCGTGAAATGATCGAGCACGGGCAGGAGCGTGGCGATCAGTTTGCCGACGAACCGCACGATCGCAAACTTGCCGACGCTCGACTGCACGATCAGCGGCACGAGGTGGCCCAGCGCGTAGACCGTGAAGCAGATGATCAGGTTTGGCACCATGCCCAGGCGGGTCGACACGGCCAGGCTGACGGCGGCCATCAGGATCGTCTCGAGGAGCGAGAGCACCAGGCCGGGCACGACCGTGATCATTTCCTCCGCGCACTCCCGCCAGAGGGGGTCGGTCTTGGACGACTCGCGGGCGTCGTAGACCACCTTGAGGCTGGTGGTGGCCAGCAGCACGCCCCCGAGAATCAGGAATACGAGCAGCGCCACGAGCACCAGTCCGGCGAACTTGCCGAGCACGAACTGCCAGCGGGTGATGGGCTTGGAGAGCACCGTCAACGCGGTGCGGCCCTCGATCTCCTCCGCCACCGAGACGCTCGCCGTCCAGACGACGACCAGCAGGGCGAGCACCTTGATCAGCGTCAGCCCGCTGTCCTTGAGCATCTTCACGTCTTCGCCGAACGTGTTGTAGGGAATGGCGATGAAGGCCACGAGCAGCGCGATGCCGGCGACGATCGCCACCGTGAACACGGGCTGGCCGATCGCCTCCTTGGTGGTGGCCGAGGCGATGGCGGCCAGCCGCGGGCAGCCGAGCCGAAACACCGCGTAGGCGGCGGCCAGACTCGTCAGGGCGAAGAAGGTCCAGGGCAGCACCCCGGCCTGTGGGTTTTCAGCCGCCAGTTGCCAGCCGATCGAGAGCTTCGCTGCCGACGTGCCGTCGTTGCTGGCCTCGAGTCTGGCCCGCTGGCCGACGAACGGATTGGTGGCCCCCTCGGCCTTCGTCCATGTCCAGGGCTTGCCGGCGGCGAGCGACACCTCCGCCTCCTTGACCATCGCGAAACCTTCGACGGGCTGCTGCGTCCGCACCACGATTGGCTTGTCGCTCTCCAGTCGCAGGAGGGCGAGTTCCTGCGGCCGCATGTCGAGCGGGATCGCCTGAAGACTGGCTCCGGGCTCGACGACCACGGTGTGCTGAAAGTTGTAGGCGGAGGTGAGCCGCGCCAGCGAGCGAACGATCTGGTCGAGAGGCACCAGGGGGGTGAAGGCGAGGGCCGCGGCCGAATAGGCCAGCAGAAGCCAGGCGAGGGGACCGAGGAAGCCGTCACCGAGGCTGACGCGAGCCTCCATGGCCGCTCGCGGAGCGACCAGCCGGAGGAGGGCATAGGCGAGGAGCACGGCGATGAGCGTGGCCGCGGCGGCCGCACCCACCATCCAGATCGACGGCAGCGGAATCAGCCAGCGGTTGGCATCGGCGAACAGGGGCACCATCGGCGGCGGCATCCTCGGGGAAAGCCCTCAGTCAGAGCACGCTGAGAGTATGACGTGGGGGGCCGGACGATGGAAGCGGCGGCCTCAGCTGCCGGAGCCCGGGCCGGCGACCACGGCCGCCGCGGGGGCGTCGAGCGGCCACGTCTTCAGCACCCGATGCACGTCGTCGAGCGTGATCTGCTCGACGATCCGGAGGTTGTCGCCGACCGACCGGTAGGTGCGGCAGTGCGACCAGTCGAGCCCCACTTCAAACAGTCGGCGGCGCGGCTTCTCCCCCCCCAGCACGACGCGGCTGGCGAGCTTGTTTTGCGCCCGCTCAAACTCCGCCGGCGGGATGCCGCCGGAGGCCGCGGTCGCGTAGATGCCCGCGATCCGCTCCGTCAGCTCATCGACGTCGGCGGCGTCGCAGGAGAGCTGCGTGATGAATACCCCGGCGTCGAGGAAGTCTTGATGGATGCACGCGGCCTGCTCGGCCTCGCCGGAGTCGACGAGCCCCCAGTAGAGGCGGCTGCCGGACGAGTCGCCCAGCACCACGGAGAGCAGGCGGGCGGCGTGGCGGTCGGGGTCGTGTTCGTCGGGGCCGGCGACCATCCAGACGGCGTAGTCGAGCGCCGCCGCCGGCCGCACGATCCGCTCCCGACCCGGTCGCGCGGCCGCCCGCGGCGAAACGCTCACGAGCCGCTCCGGCGCGGTCACCGGCTCCCAGGCGCCGCACAGCCGCTTGGCCGACTCCACGAGCGCGGGGAAGTCGACGGCGCCACTGGCCGCGAGCACCATCGTTCCGGGGGCGTAGCGGCGGCGGTGGTAGTCGCGCATCGCCGCCACGGGTAGTCCGCGGATCGAGTCTGCGGTGCCGAGTACGCTGCGGCCGAGAGGATGCCCGCCGAAGAAGGCCGCCCGGCAGAGCTCGTCGGCCCCGAACGGCGGCTGGTCGTCGTACATCCGGATCTCCTCCAGGATGACGAGCTTCTCGGTCTCGAAATCCTCGTCGCGGAGTGCGGGCCGCATCATCCGCGCCACGAGATCCACCGCTTCGTGCTGCTGCTCCGGCAGCACCGACGCGTAGTAGACGGTGTCTTCCTCGCTGGTGAACGCATTGACGCTCGCGCCCATGTCGTCGAAGCGGCGGTTGATCGCGTCGCCCGGGATCTCGGGGGTGCCCTTGAAGACCATGTGCTCGAGGAAGTGGCTCGTTCCCCAGAGGGCGTCTGATTCGTCCCGTGATCCGGTCATCACGAAGAAGCCCACGCTCGTCGAGACCGCCGACTCCGACGTCTCGGCAATCACGTCGAGCCCGTTGGGGAGCCGTTCATGCAGGAATGGCACAACGCACCTCCAACGGATCCCGGCCCAGCGACACCACCGTCAGATCGCGGGGCGGTTGGTCGGCGAGCCAGCCCTCGACGCCGGCCACATCGAGGCGATCGTATCGTTCGAGTTCCTGGGCGAGCGTCCGCAGGCGACCGAGGTGATACCACTGGCGGGCGATGGCACCCGCCCGGGCCGCGCTCGACTCCTGCTGCATGGTCAGCCCGCTCTTGGCCCGAGCCTTCACGCGGCCGAGTTCGTCGGGAGAGATCGTGCCCGGCAGCCGCCCGATCTCCGCGAGCATCACGTCGAGCGTCTCCTGGGCCCGTTCGGCCGAGGTGCCGGAGTAGCAGACCGCGTTGGCGAAGTCGCGGCTCGTCTGGTAGCCCGCCGAGACGCTGTAGCAGAGGCCGCGTCGCTCGCGAATCTCGGTGAAGAATCGCGAACTCGGCCCGCCGCCGAGGATCGCCAGTGCCGCGGTCGCCTCGTGCGACGCGTCGTCGCGATACGGTGGCACCGACCAGGCGAGAGCGATGTGGGTCTGCTGCGAGTCGTGGGGCACGTGGTGGATGAATGGCCCCCGCGGGCCAACGCCGACGGCGGCGGACGACACGGCAGGCCAGTCGCCGAGCAGATCGTCGACACGGCGGACGAAATCATCCCAGTCGATCCGGCCGGCGACGGAGACGATCATCCCACCGGGCTGGAGGTGGTGGCCGACGAAGCCGCGGACGTCGTCGATGCTGATCGATTCCACGTCGGCCGAGATGCCCTCGGTGGGCATCCCCCACGGCGCTGGGCAGTGGATCCGCCGCAGGGCGGCTATCGCGCGATGGGCCGGGTCGTCCTCGATGCCGGCCAGATTCTGGAGGACCATCTGGCGGGCAGCCGGCAACTCATCCTC
The DNA here is from genome assembly GCA_003670825.1 of Planctomycetota bacterium. Taxonomy (GTDB): domain Bacteria; phylum Planctomycetota; class Planctomycetia; order Pirellulales; family UBA1268; genus QWPN01. Next base: position 3,530 of record QWQL01000152.1, on the reverse strand, counting down.
GGGCAGCAGCGGTCGCCGGAGGATGTCGGCGTAGATCGGGAGGACGTCGGGCAGATGCCGGGCCACCATGGCGCCCGAGAAGCTGGCATGGGTGCTCGACACGCCCTGCGACCACTGCACCCCGGCCGACTCGAGATCCTCGACGAGTTGGCGGCTGTCACGAACGCCCGCGCCGCGGAGGCACATTTCTCCGGCGACCGTCGCCAGGCCACACGTGCCGACGGGGTCGTGGATCGATCCTGCCGGGGAATGAAAGGCGACTGCTACGGATTCGAGGTCGGGCAGTCGTTCGCCGACGAGAATGATCCCGTTGGACAGCGTGGCCGAGTGGAGCGACTGCTTCAAAACGGATCAGCCTTGGCAAGGAACCGGGTTTGGCGGACTGGCGGGTCGGAGGCCGGAGGCCGCCACTCACCCGCCGCACGTTAGGCGACGACGGCGTCTTCGTCCACCACTTTGTACACCGTTCGCACCCGGCGGAAACCCAGCCGCTGATAGAGGCGGACGGCACTGGCGTTCTCGGCCGTCACCTCCAGGCCGACACGGCTCAGACCGTGCATCCGGAACCCGGCCAGGGACCGCTCGATCAGGCAGGTGCCGAGGCTGAGGCCGCGGTGCCCCGGAACCACGCCGATGTTTTGGATCATGCCGCCGCCACCCCGTTCGGTGATGCCCTGGATCGTGCCGCACCACTGCAGGCTCTCGGGCGTCGAACCGTGGGCGATCAGCCAGGTCGCATTGGGCAGAAAGCCGGACTTGTTGCGGATCTCCCGCATCAGCCGCCGGCAGCCCTCCAGGTTGCCCAGGCAGGGAAACACGACCGCATCGATCTCGTCTCGAAACGACCGAAACTTGGTCCGGGCGTGGATGTCGAGGACCGCCTCGTTCCAGGGCACGTAGCGGTAATCCGTCGGCAGCGCGGCAGCGAACCGGGGGACCGTCAGGTCCACCTCCATGCGGTACCGCTTGAAGTAGGTCGAATCCATGGTGCCTTTTCCGGGGCCAATCCGGCGCCGCCGTCCGTTCGAACCTAAGTCTGCCATGCGATGCGGTCAACGCGCCGGCCGACCGGTTTTTTCCGAATCGGGCGCAGGCGATGCCCGCGTTGCCGTCCGCCGGTGCGGGCGGCTATGATTTTGAGGCTTCAAAAAATGTTTTTTGACTCTTCAAAAAGTGGTCGTATGCGTGTTTCCGCTGATCGTCGGTGGCTGCTGGTCGTGCTGCTCGCCGCGGCGGTGGGCTGTGGGGAGGGGGGCCGGCCAGCACGCGATGCCGGCGGCGGCGGAAGCCGGCCTCGGGTGGTGGCCACCACCACGGTGGTCGCCGACCTCGTCCGTCAGGTTGGGGGCGATCGTGTGAGCGTCGAGTGCCTGATGGCCCCCGGCATCGATCCTCATTCCTACCGGCCAACGCCCCGCGACGCCGATCGCCTGGCGGCGGCCGACCTGGTCGTGGCTTCCGGCCTGCACCTCGAGGGCAAGCTTGCGACGCTCCTCGAACGGCTGGGCAGCAGCCGTCCGGTCGCCGTGGTGGGTGACAGCCTCCCGACCGGGGAACTGCTCGCCGTCGGTGGCGGCATGTTTGATCCGCACGTCTGGTTCGACGCAAAGCTCTGGAGCCGCTGCCCGCCCATCGTTGCTGAGGCGCTCGCCGCGGTGGATCCGCCCGGGGCCGCCGACTACCGAGCGCGGGCCGAGGCCTATGTCGCGCGGCTGGTGGCGGTCGATGAGCGGACGAGGCAACGGATCGCCGAGATTCCCGAGCCGCAGCGGGTGCTCGTGACCGCTCACGACGCGTTTCGTTACTTCGGCCGCGCCTACGGGATCGAGGTGGTGGGGGTGCAGGGGACGAGCACCGAGAGCGAAGCCGGTCTCGCCGACATCAACCGGCTCGTCGACCTGGTGGTGACCCGGGGCGTGCCCTCGGTGTTCGTGGAAACGAGCGTGTCGGACCGCAATGTGGCCGCGCTCCGGGAAGGGGCCGCCGCGCGGGGGCACGACCTGCGGCTCGGCGGCACGCTCTACTCCGATTCGCTGGGAGCGGAGGGAAGCGGGGCAGACACGCTCGAAGCCGCGCTGGAAGCCAACGTGCGGACCATCGTCGCCGGGCTGAAGGGTGAGCCGTGAACCCGTCCGCCGCGCACGTCCCGATCGTCGAGTTCCACGACGTGACCGTCGCCTATGGCCGGCGGCCCGTCGTCTGGAATGTCGACCTGGCGATCGACGCCCCATGCCTGTTTGGGATCATCGGTCCCAACGGCGCGGGGAAGAGCACGCTCCTCAAGGCGGCCCTGGGACTGGTGCCGATGGTCGGCGGAAGCGTGCGGTTCTTCGGCGCGCCGCTCGACCGCGTTCGATCTCGCGTGGGTTACGTGCCGCAGCGGGAGACCGTCGACTGGGATTTTCCCGTCAACGTGATGGACGTGGTCTTGATGGGCACCTACGGCCGCCTCGGCTGGTTTCGGCGGCCGGGGGGCCACGAGCGGCGACTGGCTACCGAGAGCCTCGATCGGGTCGGCCTCGCCGACATGGCGGACCGCCAGATCGGCAAGCTCTCGGGCGGGCAGCAGCAGCGGGTGTTTCTGGCGCGGGCGCTGGCCCAGCAGGCCGACATCTACCTCCTCGACGAGCCGATGGCGGGTGTCGACGTGCGATCGCAGGAGAGTATCTTTCGCGTGCTTGCGGAGCTCAAGCGGGAAGGACGGTTGGTGATCGTGGTGCACCACGATCTCCGCACGGCGGCCCAGTGGTTCGACCGCGTGGCGCTCGTCGATAGGCGGCTGGTGGCCACCGGCCCGACCGCGGCCACGCTCACGCCCGAGAATCTGAACCGCACCTACGCGGGCCAGATCGAGGTGCTCGACGAACTCGCCAGGGCCGTCGCCGCCCGGGGGCGGACGCCGTGATCCTGGTCGGCATCGCCTACAACACCCTGGTGGTCGCGGCGGGTGTCGCGGCGGTTGGCTTCGCGGCCGGCGTGGTGGGGGCACTCTGCGTGCTCCGCAAGCGGGCGCTGGTGGGCGATGCTGCCGCCCACGCGACGCTCGTGGGCGTGGCCTGCAGTTTTCTGATCACGGGCCGCCGGGATCTGGCGACGCTGCTGGCCGGGGCGCTGGTGGCGGCGTTCGTGGGGCTCGGAACGCTCGTGCTCATGCGCCGGTTCACGCGCACCCGCGACGATGCGGCCACCGCGATTGTGATCGGCGTCTCGTTCGGTCTTGGGATCGCGCTCGTTTCCGGCCTGCCTGCCTGGGGCTACGCGGAGAGCGCCGGGCTCGAGCAGTTTCTGCTCGGTCACACGGCCGGCCTGACCGCCTCCGATGCGGCGCTGCTGGCCGGCGTGGCGGTGCTCACGGTGGCGGCCGTGGCGGCCGGGCTGAAGGAGGCGACGCTGGTGGCCTTCGACGCCGCCTTCGCGGCGGCCAGCGGCTGGCCCGTGGCGGTGATCGACTATCTGCTCGTCGCACTCGTGGCGGTGATGGTCGTCGCCGGCCTGCCCGCCGTGGGCGCGGTGCTGGTGACGGCGTTGGT
>QWQL01000072.1 GCA_003670825.1 Planctomycetota bacterium | reverse complement strand
GTTCGCCAGTCGTGGAAACCGCTGGCGTCTCCACTGTCCGGCCGGCTGGAAACGATGCCAGGGACGACTTTTCCCATGGGCAGCTACCGCCGCCGCCTGACGGTCGAAGTGGTGGCGACAGGACTCGCCGCGAACGCCGCGAAGACGGCGCGCCGCACGACGCCATCGTCGTTGACGATCGTGCCCGTCGCCCTGGCTTCCGCGGCGGCGAAGGTGGCGTTCACGGGGGACGAGAGCGAGACGGAAAACGTCTCGTTGCCCTCGCGGATCCGGTCGCCGATCACCCAGACGCCGATCGTCTGCCTGGTCTGCCCGGCCGCGAACGTTACGGTGCCGCGTCCGGCGACGTAGTCGCGGCCTGCCACCGCCGTACCGTTGGCCGTCCTCCAGGCGACGGTCACGGGATTCGCCGACGCGGCCGACAGCGACAGCGTGAACACGAGCAGCTTGCGGCCGACGTGCCCCTCGCCGATCGCCGCCGAGGCGATCCCGACGACCGGCAGCGGCGGGGCCGCACCCCAGAGTGAGCCGTCCGCAGCGGCGACCACCGCGGCGTAGCGGTAGGCCGTGGCCAGGGGCTCGTTCATGGTGTGAAGCTTCGCGAAGTCGCCCCAGGGCGCGGCTCCCGCCTGTCCGGTGAACTGGAAGTCTACGAATAGATCCATGCCCGCCGCATCGAGGCCCCGCAGGTAGTCGCGGTAGATGTCTCCCATCCGCGGGTCGTTGGTGGCCGTGTGGAATACGGTTTGGTAGGGCTCGCCGCGGCCATCCAGGTGAGGGCCTCCCTCGTAGGCGACGAGTTGGATCGGCCTGCCGAGGCGGGCCGACCATTCCCGGGCGAGCTGCTCGTGGTTGGCCGTCCATCGCACGCTCGTCGCGATGTTGGCCCGCGTGTCGGCGATCACGCGGTCGACCGTGGTGGCCGCGGAGTAGCCGGCCCGCTGCTCGTCGGTGGTAGTGATGTAGGGAGCGATCGCGATGGCGTCGAACGAACCGCCCATCGCCTCCGCGATCTGGCCGGTCACCCAGTCGACGGCCGCCCAGCCCGCAGCCACTCGCACGAGCCGGTCGGTCCGACCCGCGAACACGTCCGACCAGATGTCGAGATCGCGCTTCGCCTCGCGGCCGGCGATCTGCCAGTGGGCGAGGTCGGGATCGAGGCCGGCGTTCGCCGGGAGCCTCGTCTGCTCGGCGATCCACTGCGAGGGCTCGAAGCCCCAGCCGAAGTTCCAGACCTCGTTGGCCCATTCGACGTGGACTTTGCGGCCCGGCTCGAGGTGGTCGCGGACGTAGGTAGCGAATTTCCGCACGAACGTGTCGTCGGCGAGGTGCGGCATGTTGAACCAAGGATCGGCGTCGAGATCGTTGGCGAGCTGCACCATGTACTCGACCGATATACCGTTGACGATTGGCTGGCTGGCCGTGCCCCCCGGGCCGGAGCCCTGCCGAACGTCGGCAGCGTCACGGCGATCGCCCCAGCCGCGGATGTCGGAGGAGTTGGTCTCCTGCATCCCCATGAAGCGGAGCGTGTGGAAGGGGGCGAGCCGCTGAAGGAAGAGCGGGTGAAACGGCGAGAACGCCGCCCCGGGTTCCCAGCGTTGGCCGGCGAACCGGCGGCCCTCCCAGTCGGGCATCCAGACGTTGAAGTTGCGGGCGGGGTCGGCTGGGCTCGTCGATTCGATCGCCAGGTAGATTCCGTTGTCGCTGGGAGTCACCTGGAGATCAGCGAACTTCCTTCCGGTCGCCGTGGTGCCGCTGGCGATTACGCGGGCGTCGAATCCGAAGGTGACGATGCCGGTGCCGTCCCACTCCGCCCGGTAGACGCCCCCCGCGTAGCCGCCGCCGAGGTCACGGAACAGCAGCGTGCCCGCACGCTGCTGCATCGCCTGTCCAGAGGCGTTGGTCCAGGTGGCCAGCCGGGCCACGTTGCCGTTGGCGTCGAGCTGGAGCGGAGGCGTCGAGGCGTCGTCCCACGACGTGCCCCACGTGGCGGTGTTGAACGCGTGCGCGATCCAGGGGCGGGAGGCCTTGAAGGCGTCGGTGAACGTCCAGGCTGGCGACCAGTCGACCACGTTCTCGAGGTTCATACCGACGGCCATGCGGGCGACGGCCATCTGGCTGTCAGCCGCCATCAGCGAGCGGGCCTCGAGACGCTCGATCCCGGCGCCGCAACATGCGGCGCGCGTTGCATTTTGAGGCGTCCGTCGGCGGGGGCCGCGGGGGGCGTTGGGGACGTTCATAAGTGGCCTCCAGGCTTGTTTCGTCGAGGAAACCGAGCCGTCGGGGATGATCCCGGCGAACCCCTCCGCTTCCGACGACTCATGGAGAGCAACTCTCGTGCCGGATCACACCCGCTCGACACGGCTCCCCGGGAGCCGGCGAAGGATTCGCCGCATTTCGAGGACGCCGATCGTCGACAGCACCTGCGACGCGGCGAGGCCGGTGGCCGCGACGAGCCCGTCAACCTCGACGGTGGCCCGGCCCCCGGCCCGCTTCATGTGCGCATCGACTGCGTCGAGCACTGTTCGCTCGATGTCGCCGATCTGCAGTTCTGCTGGCGACTTTACCTCGCGGCCGTCCGCGGTGACCGTGGTCTCGAAGAGCGGCCCGAGTTCTTCGAGCACATCATCGACGGATTCGACCAGCTTGGCCCCGTCTCGAATCAGCCGATGGCAGCCTCTCGCCATCCGGCAATCCACCTGGCCGGGCACCGCGAACACCTCGCGGCCCTGCTCACCAGCCAGCCGCGCCGTGATCAGCGCGCCCGATCGGTCGGCGGCCTCGACGACCACCGTGCCGAGCGCGAGCCCGGAGATGATGCGGTTTCGCGGGGGAAAGGCTCCCGGATGCGGCTCGGCCAGCGGCGGCGCCTCGCTCACCACTGCGCCGTGGCCGATGACCTCGGTGGCGAGGTCGGCATGTTCGGGCGGGTAGATGTTGAGCACGCCAGTGCCGAGGACCGCGATCGTGCGGCCGCCAGCATCGATTGCTCCGCGATGGGCCGCTGCATCGATGCCGCGAGCGAGGCCGCTGATAACGGTATACCCCGCTCTCGCGAGGCCGCTGGCGAGCTGCGAGGCCACCCGCTTGCCGTAGGCGGTGGCATGACGGGCGCCGACAATCGAGACGGCGAGGGCATCGCACGGCCGCAGCTCCCCGCGAACGAAGAGCAGGCCCGGAGGATCATCGATGCGTGACAGGATCGCCGGATAGCCGTCGCTCCCTTCGACGAGCAGCTGCACGCCGCGGCGGCGGCAGATGTCGAGCACCTCGTCGGCGACGGGGCCGTTGGCGAGCGCGGCGATCGTGCCGGCGAGTGTGGGGCCGATGCGGCCGACGGCCGTGATCTCTTTGGGGCTCGCCGCGAACACCGCCTGCGGTGAGCCGAAGCGGTCGAGGAGCATGCGGCGGAGCTTCCCGCCGATCCCAGGAACGCACGAGAGGCGGACGTGGTCAAGAATATCTCGGTCGGTTGCGTCGGGCAGCGGGGTCATGGAAAGGCTCCGGTCGCGCGAGCAGGGAACGTGTACGCATGTACCGTTGTACGCGATCAGGCCGGAGCGGTCAAAAAGATTGCGGGAGGGCGCGGGTCCCGCTCGCTCCGGCGGCCGGCCTCAGCCCGCCGCGACCTTGAGTTCGGCCAGATGCTGGGCCGTGCCCACGAGCCGGTCCCAGTGCTGCTCGACATACTCGGGCGGACCACCGATCTGGGCCACGACCTGGGCGACCTGCTCGGTGGGCACCATCTCAATGGCATCCCACGGGCAGACCTTGAGATCGTAAGGATTCGACTTCTTCCCCGGGATGTGCACGCAGACCTCGCAGCCCACGCACCGCTCGATGTCGATCTCGCACCAACTCTGCAGGTTCTCGAACGTGTCGAACTGCTGCACCTTCACGATGCAATCAACCGGACACACCTCGAGGCACGACTCGCACCCCGTGCAGTTGTCGGCGTTGATGACCGCCAGTTCCTTCGGGAGTTTTTTGCGTGGTCCGGCTTTAGCCATGATGGTGTGGATCGGAGGGGAGGGGGGAGTTCCTGCAGGCTTTTTATCCTAGCCGTCAGGCCCCCGCCGTCAAAATCGGCACTCGCTGACGCGGTCAGGCGGCCCGGTGGACAGCGGGTTCGAACGTCTTCTCGGGGTTGGCGAACTCATACCCGAATCGCTCCACGTCCTCGGCGTAGTGGTCGCGGACGAGGGTGGCGAGCCGAGCGTCGTAATACTGTCGATAGTCACCGCGGGCGCTGGAATTTTTCCGGCCCAGGGACGCGTCGATGCCGATCCGGCGAGAGGCATGGGCGAAGTCTGCAGAGAGCGACTCGTAGCGTCCGAGGAAATCGACGAGCAGTCGGCCGTGGCGGTCGGCCACCATCCGTGTCTGCGAGACCTTGTCGCGGCGGATCTCGTAGCGGAGATACGATTCGAAGTCGGCGAGCCGGGCGGTCCGCCGTCGGCGGTGGCTGAAGTGCTGGGGGTGGCCCTTCGCATCCCGCAGGAAGTGGTAGTAGGAGACCATCAGGTCCCATGGGTTGCGAACGAAGGCGAAGCTGAACAGCGAGTCGTAGACCTCGGCGGGCAGGTTCCGGCGGAGCATCTCGGCCGACGTGTGTGGCCGGAACTTCCGCTGCCGGTAGGGGGCATAGTGGTTGACGCGGATGCCGATCCGGGCGAGCCAGCGGTTGGCCCAGTAGTCTTCGGTGTGGTCGGCGTGGCCCCACAGCGCGTGCACCACGCTCGACCCGGCCGTCTTGGGCACGTGGATGAAGGCGAAGCGGTGGCGGTGGGAGATGAGCATGGCGCGGCCTCCGGGGCGGAGAGGATCGCGAAACACCTGCCCACCTGCAAGAGCGGTTTAGCCTCTCAAACGCACTCGCCGCGGACCAGATCCTCGGGCGTCTGACGGCTGCGAACGAGCCGGTGGGCCCCCGCGTCGACGAGCACCTCGGCGGGCAGCGGCTTGGAGTTGTAGTTGCTTGCCATCACGAAGCCGTAGGCGCCGGCGATCTCGATCACGAGCAGGTCGCCCACCGCCGCTACCGGCAGCGGCCGCGTGGCCACAAAGCCGCCGTCGGTCTGCGTGAAGATGTCGCCCGACTCGCAGAGCGGGCCGCCGACGGCCACCTCCTCGGTCGTGTTGCGGGCGTCGTCATCCCGCGGGCAAAGGCTCATGGGATGGTAGGAGCCGTAGAGCACCGGCCGGGCGAGCGTGTTGAAGCCGGCGTCGACGAGCAGGTACTTCCGGTCCCCCTGCCGCTTCACGGCCCGCACCTCGGTGATCACGGAGCCGCTCTCGGCGGTGAGATAGCGGCCGGGCTCGAGTTCGAGGCGGATGCGGTGGCCGAAGCGTTCTTCGAGCCGTTTTCGCGTGGCGTCCCAGAGCGTGAAGTAGCCCGAGAGGTCGGCATGCACCTCGCCGGGCTTGTAGGGCACGGGCAGACCACCGCCGGCCGAGATCATGGTGAGGGATCGGCCCACCTCGATCGCCACCCGCTCCAGCGCCCCGGCCACTTCGGCCAGATGCGCAAGATCGGTGCCACTGCCGATGTGCATGTGGAGGCCGCTGACCTGCAGGCCCGCCCACTCCGCCCGGCGGAGGACCTCGGGAATCTCCTCGTGCCAGATGCCGTGCTTCGAGCCCTCACCGCCGGTGTTGGTCTTCTGGCTGTGGCCGTGGCCGAAGCCCGGGTTCACGCGGAGCGTGATCGATGCGCCGGGCATTCGCTCGGCGAGTTGCTCGATCATGTCGGCCGATCCACAGTTGACGTGGATGCCGTGCCTCACGACCACGTCGAGGCTGTCACGATCGAAGATGTCGGCCGTATAGACGATTGGATGGGCCGGCGGCAGGCCGTCGGGCCCGGGCTCCCGGGGGGCGTGTGGCGAGTAGCCGGCGACGATCGCGCGGTGGATCTCGCCGGTGCTCACCGCGTCGACCAGCACGCCCTCGCGGCGGACGATCCCGAGCACTGCAAGGTTGGAGCAGGCCTTCTGCGCGAAGCGGATGGTATCCCAGGCCGCGAGGTCGCGGCACCGGCGGCGGATCGTGTCCGCGTCGTACACATACAGGGGCGTGCCATACTGCGCGGCGAGGTCGGCGATGCTTACGCCGGCGATCTCGCGGCGCAGCCCAGGTTTGGAACCAGTCGTGGAACCTGCGGCGGACGATGCGATCATGGCGGGTGGAACGGGAGGTTAGGGGGTGATGGAGGGCGTGTCGTCGTTCTCGAGTTGCCGCGGCTGCGCTGGCCGCAGCGGCGTGAGCGGGCGGGCCCGCGGGGGCGGGGCAGCCTGCTGCATCGCGGTGCTCGCGGCGACCGTCTGCAGAGCACCGGCGTCTGCTGAGAGCCGTAGCGTGATGCCACGGTCGACCGGCTTGACGGAGAACTGCACCGTGGTCGTGTCTTTCTCGCCGGCCTGCTTCGAGATCTCGCCGAGCATGTCGCCCTGCGGATCGTCGGGGTTGAAGGCCTGCATCATCCGCGCGGCGTAGCCGACCAGGCTGGCGAGCGAGAGATCGACGTTTGCGATGGGCAGGGCGTCACCATTCGGCTTGCCGCCGGCCGCGAGCGCGGCTGCCAGCCGCTTGGGCACGTCGCCGCCGACGAGCACGTAGGCATACTGCGGCGTGACGGCAAGCGTGAGCTTCACGCTGTCGCCGAGTCGTTCCGCGGCAGGCAGCGCCGAGACATCCGCCGTGATCTCGTGGAGCGTGGCGTCACCCTGCTTGCCGGCGTCGAAGGTCACTTTCACGGAAGGAGGCAGGGCATCGGCCTTGCCGAGCCGCTCCTTCACCTTCTTTTCCAGGGCAGCGCCATCCTTCACCTTCATGCCGAGCGTGACGGCCGGCAGCGGCTGCGTGGCATCGGCGGCACTGGTGTCGATGGTCAGGCCGGCGTCGATCGCACCGGAGTCGAGCATCGCGGCGACCAGGTCGCGGAGCAGGTTGGTGACCACGCGATTCGCGGGATCGTCGTCGGCCGGCTCGAGCGCCTGGTCGAGGGCGGCCCGCACGGCGGCCTGCCCCGCTGCGGGCACGGTGGCCGCATAGTGGCCCCGCACGGCCGCAGCTTTGCCGTCGGTGGTGGCCGGGGCGCCGACGGTCGAGACGGCCCTGTTGGCGTTGTCGGCGTTGCCCCAGCCGGCGTTGATCCAGCCGGCCGCCTTGACGGCGACGGGCGTGAGCACGGACGTCACGTCGAGCATGATCTTGTCTCCAAGCTTGTCGACGGCGAACCCGAATACGATGGTCTCCACATCCTCCAGCCGTTCGAGCCCGGCCTGGAGCTGTGCGGGGTCCAGCGCCTGCCCTTGGGCCGCGGCGTTTCGGGCTGCCTCGTCGAGCAGCGCTTTGAGCCGGTCCCGCATCTCGGCGGGCATCCGGCTGGGGAAGAGCTCGACGGCCAGCGAATACTCTTTGGTGAGCGGCTCGATCACGGTGAGCGGATCGTCGATGCCGACGGGATCACCCGGCTGCGAGAAGATCGCCCAGCCGTCCTTCTCGACGATTTCGAGCGGCGGGGCCCCAGGGGCCGCGATCCGCCGGACACCATCGACCTCTTCCACTGGGCCGATCATGCCCTGCACGGCTCCCAACAGCTTGTCGAGATCCTTGACGGGTAGGAACGCATGCGCCGTCGGCAGTGGACCGCCAGACGACGTGATCACCACGCCGATTGGCCGCTTGACGTCGAGCCCGGCCAGCCCCTTGCCCTGCGTGGCCAGCAGGATGAACGACTCCGCGAAGCCGGCCAGCGTGGGGTTGCCCACCTGCTCGCCGACCCACGTGAGCTGCTCGCGGAGATCGGCGTAGCCGTCGGCAGCAACGACCGCGATCACCTCGGACTTGTTGGCCGCATCAGCGACCGTTCCAAAGGTGACCAGGCAGGTGGTGACCAGGCAGGCGGCGGCGATGCTCCAGCCGGGACGGGAGCGGAAACAGGATCGCATGGGAGACCTCGATCTGGGCCGAAGAGGGGGCACAATTCGTAGCAACGACCGCTAAAGTTTATCAGAACCGGTTGAGAAACTGTATTGTAGAGCCACCAACAGATGCAGCCACCGTTTTCGCATCGTGAGCCCGATCTCGAGACGCTG
>QWQL01000024.1 GCA_003670825.1 Planctomycetota bacterium | reverse complement strand
GTCCGATCATAGGGCTCCCAAAGGGGGGAGTCAACCAACGGGCACCCGGCTGGCCATGCGTGGTTCACCCACAGTAAACGCTACAGCCTTTTATACGCCCCCGATGCCGGTCGAACCCCGGTCGTGATCGTTCCCGCCGCCCCAGACCATCTTCTGCAAGCGGCCTTCTTCTTGATCCCCGCCCGCCCCTCTGGCTGCCGGGCGTGTTTCCTGTCCCTATCCCCTTTTCCATGGAGATGCTTTTGTATGAGTGACCTCGAACTGATCGACGCCGTGGCCCTGAAGACCGGCGAAGACTCCCACGAGATTCGCCGTCGTGGCTTCGGGTGCCGCGAGCCATTTTTCACGAGCACGCTGAAGGCCCGAAAGAAGAAGACGTCCTGCGAGAAGGCTATGCAGGACCAGATCGCCCGGCTGACCTGCGACGACCAGAGCGACGCGAGCCAGCCGCCGTCCCGCCACGGCTTCGCAGGTCTAAGCCATTAGGGCCATCGCCGCTCGCCGGAAGATCGACCTCGTGGGCCTGCTCCAAGAGAAGTTTGGCCTGACCACCGCTGACGAACTCGGCATCCGGCGGGCGAGCAACCTCATCGACGAACTGAAGAGCGCCGAGCCGACCAGCAGCCCCACGAACGGCCACGGGTGCTACGCGACGCCCGGGGGTGTTCGATGATCGCCGGGGTAGGAGAAGCCCTGCTGCCGGTGCTCACCCCCGCCAGCACGAACCCCGTCAGAACACGGCATGCGGTGGCAGGATTGGCAAACTGTGACGCGCCGGATTCCGAGCCGAGCGACCAGCCGGCGAGCGATCCGGAAACGAAAAAACCCCCGCGATGGCCGCTGTTGTCGGCACATCGCGAGGGCTTCACGGACAGAGGCTCCGGTCGGAGTCGAACCGACGATGGCGGATTTGCAATCCGCTGCCTTAGCCACTTGGCTACGGAGCCACGTTGTCAAATCAGAGCTTTACGCTACGGAAACCTGGGTGGAATGGTCAAGTTCTGCCTGTCGCGCAAACCGGGCCGGATGCTCCGCGATTCACGAATCCTCCGGCTATGCCTAGCAATCGGCCATGGCGGGCCCGGTCCTTCAATCCTTTCCGTTTCCCGGGGTTGAAGCGGGGGCTTTGGTTCGGCCGCTCGGCTGCCGATATAGTCTGCGGCACCGCTTCATCTTCCCACTTCCGGCCGCCCACCCTCCACGAGATCGCGGCCTCCGCAGGAGCATTCGCAGGATGACCAAGCAGGCGACGTGCGACATCGGTCTGATCGGGCTGGCCGTCATGGGCGAGAACCTGGCACTCAACATCGCCAGCCGGGGCTTCTCGATCGCGGTCTTCAATCGCACAACCAGCGTCACCGACGCCTTCATGGCCAGCCGCGGGAAGCAGGCCAACGTCGTCGGTTGCCACTCGCTCCAGGATCTCGTCGCGGCGCTCAAGTCCCCGCGGAAGGTGATGATGATGGTAAAGGCCGGCCCGGCGGTCGACGACCTCATCAAGACGCTCATCCCGCTCCTCTCCAACGGGGACGTGATCATCGACGGTGGCAACACCCTCTTCTCCGATACTGAACGGCGGACGAAGGAAGTGGAGGCGGCGGGCCTGCTCTACGTAGGCACCGGCGTCTCCGGGGGCGAGGAGGGGGCGCTGAAGGGGCCGAGCCTGATGCCGGGCGGGTCCAAGGCAGCCTGGCCGCTCGTGCAGCCGATCTTCCAGGCGATCGCGGCGAAGGTCGGCCCCAAGGGCGACATCCCCTGCTGCGACTGGGTGGGCCCGCGCGGTGCCGGCCATTACGTGAAGATGGTGCACAACGGGATTGAGTACGGCGACATGCAGCTGATCTGCGAGGCCTACTCGCTGCTCAAGCACGGCGCCGGACTCACCAACCCCGAACTGGCCAAAGTCTTCGGCGACTGGAACCGCGGCGAACTCGACAGCTACCTGATCGAGATCACCCGCGACATCTTTACCGTCAAGGATCCCGACAGCGGTGACTTCATCGTCGACCGCATCCTCGACAAGGCCGGCGCCAAGGGGACTGGGAAGTGGATGAGCCAACTGGCTCTCGACCTCGGCGTGCCGAGCACGCTGGTCACCGAGGCCGTCTACGCCCGCTGCCTGTCGGCCCTGAAGGACGAGCGGGTGCGGGCCAGCGCCCTGCTCAAGGGCCCCGACAAACGAAACCACGGCGACCGCCACACCTTCGTCGAGCAGGTCCGCCAAGGACTCTACGCCTCGAAGATCGCCAGTTACGCCCAGGGCTACGTGCAACTTGCGGCCGCCGCCAAGGAGCACGACTGGCACCTCGACTTCGGCGCCATCGCCATGATGTGGCGGGGCGGATGCATCATCCGGGCCCAGTTCCTCGACCGGATCGCCGAGGCCTACAAGGCGCAGCCCGACCTCGAAAACCTGATGCTCGCCCCCTACTTCACCGAAGCCCTCGCCAGCACGCAAGACTCGTGGCGGCACGTGGTGGCCACGGCGGCCACAATCGGCGTGCCGGTGCCCGCGTTCATGTCGGCGCTGGCCTACTACGACGGCTATCGCCACGCCTCCCTGCCGGCCAACCTACTCCAGGCCCAGCGGGATTACTTCGGCGCCCACACCTACGAGCGGACCGACAAGCCCGGCACCTACCACACCGAATGGCTCGACCTGCGCCAGCCCCTAAGCTGATCCCGAGGAGATTCCGACCATGGCCGATAGCTACCTCGAAAAGATGTTTTCGCTGTCGGGCAAGACGGCCGTCGTGATCGGCGGCACCGGAGTGCTCGGTGGGGCGCTCGCCGACGGGCTCGCCAAGGCGGGTGCATTTGTGGTCGTCGCCGGCCGTGGTGCCGACCGTGGCGAGGCCCGAGTGGCTGCGATTCGTGATGGCGGCGGCGACGCAACCTTCATCAGTGTGGATGCCACCGACCGCGAGAGCATGACGGCCCTGCTCCATGCCACGATCAACGCCCGGAGCAAGGCCGACATCCTCGTCAACTGCGCCGGCGTGAACTCGTCGGTGCCCTACTTCGACATTCCAGACGACGACTTCGCCAAGGTGCTCGACACCAATCTCAAGAGCACCCACCTCGGCTGTCAGATCTTCGGGGCCCACATGGCCGGCCACGGCGGCGGTGCGATCCTCAACATCGGCAGCGTGTCGGCCGACAAGCCGCTCTCGAAGGTATTCATCTACTCCGCATCGAAGGCGGCGGTCGTGAACTACACCAAAAACGTGGCCCGCGAACTGGCCCCCAAGGGGGTGCGGGTGAACGTGCTCTGCCCTGGCTTCTTCCCCGCCGAGCAGAACAAGAAGATCCTCTCGCCGGAGCGGACCGCGTCGATCATGAACAAGACCCCGATGAACCGCTTCGGCAGCCCCGAGGAACTGCTCGGCGCTGCGATCCTGCTCTGCGCGCCCGTTGCCGGAAGCTTCATCACGGGCACCGAGGTCTACGTCGATGGTGGCTTCACCGGCATGAGCATCTGAGTGTCTACCCGCGGGGCCATGCCCGGCCCCCGCGACCGCGTGGCGGCCATCCGGGCCACCTTTGTTGACGACCTTCCCCACGGCCGTTGCCGTCACACACAGGAAACACGCGGATGCCCCATACCATCGTGATCTTCGGGGCGTCGGGCGACCTGACAAGCCGCAAACTGGTGCCCGCGCTCTACAACCTGATGCGGGGCGGATCGCTCCCCGCCGACACGCGGATCGTCGGCTTTTCCCGGACGCCCATGAGCGACGCAGAGTGGCGGGCGAGCCTTCGCGACACCACCGCGAAGCATTGCAACTGCGGCCCACTCGATGACGCCTCGTGGGAGCGGTTCGCCGCCTCGATCCACTACCAGCCGGGCGACATCGGTGTGTCGGCCGATATCGGTCGGCTCGAAACGCGTCTCCAGGAACTGGAGGGGAGCGGCGACGCCGATCGGGTCTACTACCTGGCCACAGCGCCGCAGTTCTACGAACCCGTGATCTCAGCCCTCGGCGAGCACGGCATGGCGACACAGGATCGCGGTGCCCGGCGGATCGTCGTGGAAAAGCCCTTCGGCACCGATCAGGCGACCGCTCACGCCCTCAACACCCACATCCACACGGTGTTTCGTGAGAGCCAGGTCTTCCGCATCGACCACTACCTCGGCAAGGAGTCGGTGCAAAACATCCTCGCCCTGCGGTTCGCCAACACCATCTTCGAGCCGATCTGGAATCGGCGCTATGTAGACCACGTGCAGATCACGGTGGCGGAGGAGGTGCCCGTGGGCCGCCGTGGCGGCTACTACGACTCGGCCGGCGTGCTCCGCGACATGTTTCAGAACCACCTGCTCCAGCTCCTCATGGTCACTGCCATGGAGGCGCCGGCACGGTTCAACGCCAGCACCGTCCGCAATGAGAAGGTGAAGGTGCTCGAGGCGATCCGGCCGCTCGACGCCGCCGACGCTACCGCCGCCGGTATCCGCGGCCAGTACCGCGGCTACCTGCAGGAGCCGGGCGTGCCTGCCGAGAGCCGCACTGCCACGTTTGGCGCGATCCGCCTCGAGATCGACAACTGGCGGTGGCAGGGCGTGCCCTTCTACCTGCGGAGCGGAAAGGCAATGAGCTGCCGGACGACGCAGATCGTGATCGGATTTCGGCAGCCGCCGCTCGAACTCTTCGCCAACGGCACACCGGCACACGCCCGCGAGGCCAACCGGCTCGTGATTCAGATTCAGCCTGCCGAGGGTATCCAGCTCCACTTCCACACCAAGGTGCCCGGCGCCGGCATGCACCTCCGCCTCACGGATCTCGACTTCAGCTATTCGCGGCAGTTCGCCGGCCGCCTGCCCGAGGCCTACGAGCCGCTTTTGCTCGATGTGATGGAGGGCGATGCCAGCCTCTTCGCCCGCGCCGACGAGGTGGAGAAGTCGTGGGAGATCATTGATCCGTTCGCCCAGGCGTGGGCTGCGCCGACCCTTGCTCCGCCCGCCGTGTACGAGCATGGCGACTGGGGGCCGATGTCGAGTTTCGAATGGATGGCCGCCCAGGGCCGGACCTGGTTCGACACCTGCCCGGTGCTCACGTGACCATCGCCGTCCCCCACGACCGCCGGCTCTCGATCGGCGGCATCTGCATCGGAGCGCCGGTGGTGCAGGCGGCCCTCTCCGGCTACATCGACCGGGCGATGCGGGTGCTCGCCCGCCGCCACGGTGCCGCCTACGCGCTCGGCGAGGTGCTGCTCGACCAGTTCGTGGCGACCGTCGGCACCAACCGTCGGAACCTGGCCCGCCTTGCCGTGGCCGACGAGGAGCATCCCGTCGGCGGCCAGCTGATGGGCGCCAACCCCGACGATTTCCCCCCCGCCGCCGAGCGGCTCGTGGCCGAAGGCTACGACGTGATCGACATCAACTTCGGCTGCCCCGTGAAGAAGGTGCTCGGCCGTTGCCGCGGCGGCTACCTCCTCTCGCAGCCGGCCACCGCGCTCGAGATCGTGGCCAAGGTTCGCGAGGCGGTGCCGCCCCACGTGCCCGTCACCCTCAAGATGCGCCGCGGCCTCGACGACACGCCGGAGAGCCTCGACAACTTCTGGACGATCTTCGACGGCGCCTTCGCCCGCGGCGCTGCGGCGATCACCGTGCACGGCCGCACCGTGCAGCAGAAATACGTCGGCCCAAGCAACTGGGAGTTTCTCACGGCCGTGAAGCGGCACGCGGGCGACAGGATCGTGATCGGCTCGGGCGACCTCTTCTCCGCCGAGGCCTGCCTGGCGATGCTCGATCAGACCGGCGTGGATGGTGTGAGCGTGGCCCGCGGGGCGATCGGCAATCCCTGGATCTTCCGGCAGACGCTCGCCCTGCTCGCCGGCGAGCCGCCGCTGCCGCCCCCCACGATCCACGAGCAGCGGGACGTGCTCCGCGAACACTGGGCGCTCTCGATGGAACTCCACGGCGAGCAGGTGGCCGGTCGGAGCATGCGGAAGTTCGCGATCAAGTATGCCCGGGTGCACCCTGAACAGGTCGCCGTCCGCGATGCCTTCATTGGCGTCAAGGTCAACGCCGACTGGCAGGCCGTGCTCGAGCGGTTCTACGCGGTCGATGGCCCCGGCCGTGATCCGGCCGCCGACGTCGACGAAGTGAGCGACTGCTCCGCCGAGTGACTCTCAAGCAACCCGCGGCACTCCTCGGCCATCATGCCGGCCTCGATCCATCGCCCGAGGGCCCACGTCGCCGCCTCGCGGATCACCGGGTCATCGTCGCGGGCCGCGGCCGCGAGCTCTGCGAACGCCGCCGGGTCGGGCCGGTTGCCCAGCGCGATCGCGGCGGACCTGAGCAGGCCAGACCGTTTGGCCCGCTTGATGGGCGAACCCTTGAACCTCGCGCGAAACGCCGAATCGTCGAGGGCGAGCAGGCCAGCGAGCGGGAGCGCCGCCTCGCCGCCGCGTGGCTGAAACCCTGGCTCATCTGATCCCGGAGCGTGCCGGTTCCAGGGGCAGACCTCCTGGCAGACGTCGCAGCCGAAGATCCAGTCGCCCATGCCGGCGCGGAGATCGGCCGGAATCGGCCCCTGCTGCTCCACCGTCAGGGCGCTGATGCACCGTGTGGCATCCAGCACCCCCGGCTCGGGCAGGGCCCCGGTCGGGCAGGCGTCGAGGCAGGCCGTGCAGGTACCGCAATGATCCGTCGGCAGGGGGTCATCGGCCGGCAACGGCACGTCGGTGAGAAAGGCCGTGAGCAGGAAGTAGCTGCCCGCGGAGGGATCGATGAGCATCGTGTTTTTGCCAAACCAGCCGAGGCCGGCGGCCCAGGCGAAGTCGCGCTCGGCGATCGGTGCGGAATCGACCACGCCGCGGGTGCGGCAGCCCGGCACGCGGGCCTCCAGCCAGGCAGCGAGTTGATTGACCCGGATTCGCAGCAGGTCGTGGTAGTCGTCGCCCCACGCATACCGGGCCACACGGCCCCTGCCCTGTTCCGCGCCGGCGGTGGACGGCTCCGTGGCATGGTCGGTCGCCAGCATGACCACGCTGCGGACCCCTTCGAGCAGCCCGCTCGCGGACCGGCGCCGCGGCTCATGCCGCTCGAGCCAGGCCGCCATCGGGCCGGCGAGCCCCCGGGCCAGCCAGCCCCGAAAGGCGTCGTGGTGCGGGGCGTCGATCACCCCGGTGATGCCCACCCTCGAAAACCCGAGCCTGAGCGCCTCCTGCCGCAGCTCGGCCGCGATCACGGCGGGGGCGGCGGGGGGGGAAAACACAGGCTGCATGACGCGGAGAAGATGGGTGGAGTGGTGGCGATTCAATGGCGTTGGCGGAACTGATCTGGACCCACGGCCCAGACTCGCTATTGTCTCGCCCGCTCATTGTCACTCGCGGCGGCGGAATTCCAACTCATTCTCGCCCACCTCATTCCTCAGTGGAGTGCCTGACGTGTCGACCATCTTGCAGCACCGACACCAGGCCCGCGCATCGCTTGCGGCATGGGCCGGCCTTGTCCTGCTGGCCGCCTCCGGCTGCCAGACACCGCAGACGGCAACCGTGGCTCCGCCAGCCACCGGCATGATCGGCCAGCCGGCCCAGTACGGCAGCTGGGCCACGCCCCCCCAGGGCGCGGCCTATCCTCCGACGGTCAGCGCCCCCCCAATGCCAGCGCCGGGCGGCGCACCCCCGCCCATGCCCGGCCCCGCCACCCAGTGGCAGGCCGCCGCGCCCGCCCCACCAGCAGCGGCCAACGGCAACTCCTGGTCGTGGTCGCAGCCGTCGTCGGGAGCGCCCCCCTCGGCGCAGCAGTACGGCAACCAGCTGCAGGCCCAGGCCAACGGGTACCAGCAAAACATGACCAACCAGGCTCAGCAGTATGCCAACCAGATGCAGCAGCAGCCGCAGCAGTACGCCAACCAGATGCAGCAGTACGCCAACCAGCAGACGCAGCAGATGGGTAACCAGCTGCAGAACACGGCCAACCAGTACACGCAGGGCGTCAACAACCAGGTGCAGCAGGGCATGCAGTCGGCCCAGCAGCAGGTGACCGCCCAGATGCCGACCTACCAGCCGACACAGGCCACCAACACCACCTGGAACCCGTTTGCGACCCCCGCGCAGTCGCTTCCTCCGGCGCGTTCCACGCCGACGACGGTCGCCCCGCGGTACTGCCCACAGCCCATGTCCCGGAGTCGAGCCAAACCG